>NZ_JAYFNG010000026.1:0-99695 GCF_034933565.1 Raineyella sp. | reverse complement strand
CCGTCCTGACGGACGGGGCCCCGGGTGGCACACGTGCCGGGATCCGGCACGTGCTGCAACAGGCTCGGATCAGTGGAAGCTGTCGCCGCAGGCGCAGGAGCTCTGCGCGTTCGGGTTGTCGATGGTGAAGCCCTGCTGCTCGATGGTGTCCATGAAGTCGATGGTCGCGCCGGACAGGTAGGGCGCGCTCATCCGGTCGGTCACGACGCTGACGCCGTCGTACTGGCTGACGATGTCACCCTCGAGCTCGCGCTCGTCGAAGAACAGCTGGTAGCGCAGGCCGGAACAACCGCCCGGCTGCACGGCGATGCGCAGGGCGAGGTCGTCGCGGCCCTCGTTCTCCAGCAGTGCCTTCACCTTCGCGGCGGCGCCGCTGGTCAGGATGATGCCCTGGGCCAAGGTCTCGTTCTGCACGGTCATATCGCTTCTCCTCCGGCCGTCCCACCCGTCACGCGTGCGGATCTGCCTGTCGTTCCGGTGTGCTGTCGTCCCGGCGTGGTGTCATTCCGACGTGTCATCCGGTGTGGTTTCCGGTCGTCCGGCGATCTGATTGACCGGGCAACCGCGTCATCAGTCTAGGCCGACCTTCGGGGGCTTCCAACCCCCCGATCCGGGCGCCGGACCCGTCCTGGACGGCCCCGGCCGGGGTCGCCACGTCAGCCGGCCCAGGTGCCGGCCACCCGCTTCCCCATCCGGACGAGGTCCTCCGGAGTGACGTCGACGGTCTGCCCCGGCACCCCCTCGCGCACGGCGTACGCCGCCTCGAGGCCGTGGGCACGCATCTCACGCGCGGAGATCGTGACGAAGGCGGCGACCGCGACCACCGGTCGCATCGCCGCCGCGGCGAGCTCGACGACCGTCCCGACCGTCTCCCCACCGCGGTGCGCGAAATCGTACGCGCCGGTCCCGGTGACGATGACGTCGGCGGCGCCGAGCGTCGCCCGCAGGTCGGCCTCGCCGGCCAGCCACTCGGAACCCGACATCACTGCGGCCCCGAGGGCCGCCAGCCCGGACGCGACGCCACCGCAGGCACCGAGCCCGGGAGCATCGGTGAATCCCGGAGCGGCCAGTGCGGCGAGGCGTCCCAGGCTCGCGTCGGCGGCGAGCAGGTCGGCGGGATCCCAGGGAAGCCCCTCCTCCCGCAGTGCCGCACCGTGCAGGGAGGTGACACCCTGCATGCCGAGGAGCACTCGATCGGCCTGGCGGGCGGGCACCACGGCGACCAGCCGGTCGACCCCGGCGAGCGTACGGCGGGCCGCGGTGAGGTCGAGCGTGGTGATCCCGGCCAGTCCGGCGACCCCTCGGTCGAGCGGGACATCGGCCGCGCCACCCAGCGCGCCGAGCAGGCCGGCGCCGCCGTCCCGGGCGGAGCAGCCGCCGAGGTCGACGACGAGCGTGCCGACGTGGCCGCGGCCGGAGACGGCTCGGACGATGGCCTCGCCCCAGGCCCGCGAACTCGCGTCCCGGCTGGTGTCGAGACCCGTCCCGCCCTGCGGCGCAGCGGTCTCCACTCCTACCAGGACGGTGTCAGGGGTGGCCACCTCGAGCAGCAGGGTCTGCCCCGGTGCCGTCCGCCCGCCGGGCGCCGGGTGCCGGCCCGGGTCGGTCACGGCTGCTCCGCGCGGCGTCGGTTCACCGGAGGGTGTCGGCTCACCGGACGGCAACAGGCCGAGCGGCACCCCGGACAGCTCGGCGTACGCCTCCGCCAGGCCGGCGCCCGATGCTCCGAACGGTACGACCGCGAGGTCGTCGTCGGGGCGTCGGGAGCGCCATCCGGTGGCGAGGGCCGCCCCCGCCTCGGCGGAGGACAGCGCTCCGATCCGATCGGTGACGAAGGCGACCCGCAGCGGGCGGCGCCGGCCGGCCGGCCGATCCTCCGGCGTGCGATCCCCGGCCGCCGGATCAGTCAGGGATCAGCCCTTCTTCACTGTCGCTGAGCCAGGCCCGGACGTCGGCCACGGTCGCCTCCGCGTCGGGGAGGATCAGGTCGGAGTCGGCGAGCGCGTCGTCGGGCACGCGCTCCCCCCGGGCCCGGACATCGTCGAGCAGGGCGTGCAGCACGGTGGTGAGCGCGGCCTGGTCGTCGGCGTTCACCGCCTGCTCGACGTCGTCGTCGAAGGAATTGAGCGAGGCGAGCGCCTCGTCGGAGAGCCGGAACTGGCCCTCGTTCAGGATACGGACGATCACTGCTGTTCCTCCTGCCGCGGCGACTCCGGGGTCGCGGGGGTGGGCTGGCCGAAGGGCTGGTCCGGCACCGGCAGCTGCGGGGGCAGCTGCTGCGCCGGGACGGTCCACTGCTGGTCCGGGGTGGGGATCTGCTGGGCCTGGGTCACCTGCTGGGCAGGGGCCTGCTGGGTCGGCGGGACCTGCTGGGCGTGTCCCGGCGGCAGCTGCTGCGGCTGGCCGACGACGCCGTTGCCCTGGCCGATGGCCTGCTGGGTCGGGGCGGGCGCGCCACCGAGGGCGAGCTGCTGCTTCATCGCGGCAAGTTCGTTCTCGACCTGGGAGGTCGAGGCCAACTGGTCGAGTTCGCGGGTGAGGTCGTCCTGCGCCGATCCGGTGACGTCGTCGAGGGCGCCGGAGGCGAGCAGTTCGTCCACCGCGCCGGCCCGGGCCTGCATCTGCAGGGTCTTGTCCTCGGCGCGCTGGATCGCCAGGCCGACGTCACCCATCTCCTCGCCGATCCCGGAGAAGGCCTCGCTGATCCGGGTCTGCGCCTCGGCGGCGGAGTAGGTGGCCTTGATCGTCTCCTTCTTCGTCCGGAAGGCGTCGACCTTGGCCTGCAGGCGCTGGGAGGCCCGGACGAGCTTCTCCTCTTCTTCCTGCAGCTGTGCGTGCTGGGCCTGCAGGTCGGCGAGCTGGGAGGTCAGCGCCGACTTGCGCGTCAGCGCCTCACGGGCAAGATCCTCACGGCCGATCTCCAGGGCCCGGCGGGCCTGCTGGTCGAGCTTGTCGACCTGCTGCCCCAGCTGGTTGGCCTGGAGCTCCACCCGCTTGCGGCTGGTCGCGACGTCGGCGACACCCCGGCGGACCTTGCGGAGCAGCTCGAGCTGGCGCTCGTAGGAATAGTCGAGGGTCTCGCGCGGGTCTTCCATCCGGTCAAGAGCCTTGTTGGCCTTGGTGTTGAAGATCGTCGAGATTCTCTGGAAGATGCCACTCATAAACGGTCCCTGGTCCTTCCGTTGGGCACTCGGGTCGTGCGTACGCCGACCAGCCTAGGGGGTCAGGTGTCCCGACACGAGACCCCGACACTGCAGTTCCGGGCCCAGGGGGTGAGGTCCCGGAGGGCCGACGGCCCGGCAAGGTCCGAGCGATCGGCCGCCCGGACGACCGTCGATCATCCCGTGCCGACCGTCGGCCACCCCGTGCTGCAGGTCGTACGACGGCCGTCCGGTGTGCGCTCCGGCAGGCGCGGACGGCTAGTCTTGGGGTCGGACCATGCGCCGTCTCCCCGACGGGCGCTGGACCGGGGCAGGACGTACGCCACCTGAGTGCGTCCGGGAAGCGGCAACGGACGAGAAGGACCGACGTGGGACTGTTCAGCAAAAAGGACGACTCCGCCAAGACGGACGCAACGGAGACGGCACCGCCGACCCCCACCGCGCACCGCAAGAAGGAGGGCCCCACCCCCACCCGCAAGGAAGCGGAGGCCGCGCGTCGTGCCCGCGTCAACCCCACGCTGACGAAGAAGGAGCGTCGTCGGCGAGACGCGGAGAGCGATCGGCGGATGCGGCAGGAGCAGCTGGCCAAGCGTGACTCCGATCCCGGCCGGACCCTGATGCGCGACGTGGTCGACTCCCGCTTCCGGCTCGGTGAGGTGGTCATGCCCCTGCTCCTGCTCACCCTGGCCACCAGCCTGATCGTGGGCAAGAACCCGTCGCTGGCGAACTACGTGATGATCGCTTTCTACCTGATCGTGCTGGCGGTCCTGGTCGACATCACGATCATGTGGCGCCAATTCACCAGGCTCCTCGAGCAGCGCCACCCTGGTTACCCCAAGAAGGGGCTGTTCATGTACGGGATGAACCGGTGCCTGCAGATCCGCCGCTGGCGGATCCCCGCCCCCCGGGTCAATCGCGGCGACAAGATCTGAGACGACCATGGCGTTCAGCTGGACCACCGACCCCGCCCTCGACGACGACACCGCCGCGGAGCTCGGCCTCACCGCCACCTTCGCCACGCAGGCCGCTGCCGAGGAGTGGTTCTCCGAGCACTGGACCGACCTGGACGAGGCGGGCGTCGAGTCCGTCAGCCTGCTCGACGGGAACACCCTGGTCTACGGGCCGATGGCGCTGAGCGCCTGACCCACCGGCCCCCGGGTTGGCGCGGCCGACTAGCGTGGCGGAACGGTGCGCGGTGACTCCGTCGCACCGACGTACGTCCCGGGCCACCGCCCCGGAGGACACGTACGACTGTCGACGTGAGAGGTACCACGGTGAACATCACGACCCTGCCCGGACTGCGCCTGGCGGAGGAACTCCCTGACGGGATCGACTACCTGGTCGTGGGGACGCGACTGTCATCGGACCAGGGCACCGTCTACGGTCTGCCCGACGGGATCGACACCTCGGCCCTGGACCTGGATCTCCTTGCGGTGGGCGCCGAGAAGCGGACCACGGTGGGCAGTATCACCGCACTCGGCCGCCTCGCGGGCGGCTCCCGGGTGATCGCTGTCGGGCTGGGCACGGGCGCGCCGACCCCTGAGCTGCTGCGCCGGGCAGCGGGGTCCGCACTGCGCGGCATCGCCGCCGGCGTCGGCGCAGGGGACGCCGTCCGGGTCGCGGTGTCTCTGCACGAGGACGCGGTGATCATGCCGATGTCGGTGTTCGACTCCGTCCGGGCCGTGGCGGAGGGTGCCCTGCTCGGCACGTACGAGCCGATCCACCCGGTCGGTGAGCCCGCCGGCGCCCGGATCGCCGAGATCGTCGTGCTCGACGCGTACGCCGAGGACCACGCGGCCGCGACCCGGTTGGCCGTGGCCGTCTCGACGGCCGTCGCCCGGGCGCGCGACTGGGTGAACACCCCGGCCAACCTGCTCTATCCCGAGACGTTCGCGGCGGCGGTCACCGAGTGGTTCGACGGCGCACCGGTGGCGGTCGGCGTGCGCGACGAACAGCAGCTGGCGGCCGAGGGCTTCGGCGGCATCCTGGCCGTCGGCAGCGGTTCGGCCCACGCCCCGCGGGTGGTCCGCGCCGCCTACTCCCCGGCCAACGCCACCCAGAAGCTGGTGCTGGTCGGCAAGGGCATGACCTTCGACGCCGGTGGCATCGACATCAAGCCGGCCGGCCACATGATGACGATGAAGTGTGACATGGGCGGTGCGGCGGCCGTGATGGCCGCCACCCGGGCGATCGCCGACCTGGGCCTGCGGGTCGAGGTGGTGGCGTACGCCGGCATGGCGGAGAACATGCCGTCCGGCACCGCCTACCGGCCCTCGGACGTGCTGACGATGCACGACGGCACGACGGTCGAGGTCACCAACACCGACGCCGAGGGCCGCCTGGTGCTGGCCGACTGCCTCTCGGCGTCCACGGACGACGACGCCGACCTGGTGGTCGACATCGCCACCCTCACCGGCGCCTGCATGCGGGCCCTCGGGCTGAACACCATCGGGCTGGTCGCCAGCAGCGACGTCGTCGCCGGGCGGCTGCTGCACGCGGCGGAGGCGAGCGGCGAGACGATGTGGCAGCTGCCGTTGACCGACGAGGCCCGCGACAAGTTGCACACCCCGTACGCGGACATGGCTTCGTCCGGCACCGACGGCTACCTGGGCATGCAGGTGGCCGCAGCGTTCCTGGAGCACTTCGCGGGCGAGCGCAATTGGGCCCACCTGGACGTGGCGGGCCCGGCCTGGCGCGAGGGGGGCGCCGAGGGGTACCTCTCGGTCGGAGGCACCGGCGCCGGGGTGCGCACCCTGGTCGAGCTCGCACTGACCATGGAGTGACGAGCAGGTGAGGCGGCCCGGACACCCGGTGTGCCGGGCCGCAGGACGCCCCCGGTGAGTCGTCGGAACGTCGTTCCCGCTGCGGGCGCCTGCGGGTAGGGTAACGACGTACTTGACTGCGTCGTCACCGTTCCGAAGGAGTCCAAAGCGATCATGTCGACTTCTGTAACTCTCCCGGCCCTGGGGGAAAGCGTTACCGAGGGCACCGTCTCCACTTGGCTCAAGAAGGTCGGTGACACGGTCGCCGTCGACGAGCCGCTGGTCGAGATCTCCACCGACAAGGTCGACACCGAGGTCCCATCCCCGGTGGGCGGCACGGTTCTCGAGATCCGGGTGCAGGAGGACGAGACCGTCGAGGTCGGCGCAGTCCTGGCCATCATCGGCGAGCCGGGCGAGGCCGGCGCTGCCCAGGCGCCGACGGCCCCCGCCCCGGTGGCCGAGGCTCCCGCCGCTCCGGCTCCGGCTGCTCCCGCCGCTCCGGCTCCGGCTGCTCCCGTCGCGACGGCTCCCGCTGCGCCGGCCGGGCCCGCCCAAGGCACCGAGGTCACCCTCCCCGCCCTCGGCGAATCCGTCACCGAAGGCACCGTCTCCACCTGGCTCAAGAAGGTCGGCGACACCGTCGCCGTCGACGAGCCGCTGGTCGAGATCTCCACCGACAAGGTCGACACCGAGGTCCCCTCCCCCGTCGCCGGCACCGTTCTCGAGATCCGCGTCGCCGAGGACGAGACCGTCGAGGTCGGCGCAGTCCTCGCCATCATCGGCGACGCGAACGCCACCCCCGCCCCCGCAGCACCCGCCGCTCCCGCACCCGCGGCAGCACCGGCCCCCGTGGCAGCACCGGCCCCCGCGGCAGCACCCGCCGCCCCGGCCCCGGCCGCTCCCGCTGCTCCGGTTCCCGCTGCTCCGGCAGCTCCCGTCGCGCCGGCTCCGGTGGCTCCGACCAGGTCGGTCGCGCCGCGCGCGGCCGGTGGTGACATCGCCGAGGCCGCGTACGTCACGCCGTTGGTCCGTAAGCTGGCGGCTGAGCACAACGTCGACCTGTCGACCCTCACCGGCACCGGTGTGGGTGGCCGTATCCGCAAGCAGGACGTGCTCGAGGCAGCCAAGGCGGCGGCCGCCCCCGCCCCGGCGGCCCCGGCCGCGGCGGCCGCCGCCGGAACCGCCCACGAAGTCTCGCCGCTGCGTGGCACGACCGAGAAGATGTCGCGGATCCGCCAGACGATCGCCCGTCGGATGCGCGACTCGAAGGACGTCGCCGCGCAGCTCACGGCGACCGTCGAGGTCGACCTGACCCTGATCACCCGGATCCGGGCCCAGGTCAAGAGCGATTTCAAGGCCCAGTACGGTGTCGGCCTCACCTACCTCGCGTTCATCGCGAAGGCCGCCATCGAGGCGCTGCAGAAGTACCCGATCGTCAACGCGACCGTGAACATGGACGACAAGACGATCACCTACCCGGCCACTGAGAACCTCGGCCTGGCCGTCGACACGCCCAAGGGCCTGATGGTCCCCGTGCTCAAGAACGCCGGTGACTTCAGCGTCACCGACTTCGCCCGGGCGATCGCCGACATCGGCAGCCGGACCCGTGAGGGCAAGGTCTCCCCGGCTGAGCTGTCCGGTGGCACCTTCACGATCACCAACTACGGTTCGGTCGGCGCCCTCTGGGACACCCCGATCATCAACCAGCCGGAGTCGGCGATCATGGGCACCGGCGCGATCGTCAAGCGTCCGGTGGTGCTGGTCGACAAGCACCTCGGCGAGACCATCGCGATCCGCGACATCATGTACCTCAACCTGTCGTACGACCACCGCATCATCGACGGGGCCGACGCGGCACGGTTCCTGGTGGCCATCAAGGACCGCCTCGAGGACGGCGATTTCGGCGCCGAGTTCGGCGTGGACGCCTGACCCTCGTCGAGACGACGGCACAGGGCCCCGGGATGATCCCGGGGCCCTGTGCCGTTTCGGAGGCTCGCACCGTTTCGGAGGCTCGCGCCCGGGCGGGACGGCTCATCCGACGAGCCGGTCATTCCTGGGGCCCTCACGCAGCGGGGATCCGCCACGATGTCGCGGAGGCCCACTCCTCCGCCCGGGCGGCGTCGGCCCGCCACCACGATTCCTCGGCCCGGGCGTACGCCACAGTGGTCGCCTCACGTGCCGCCAGTTCACGCGTCAACCGCGCGTACTCCTCGCGTACGTCCGGCACGGCCCGCAGCCAGTCGCGGCGGAGCAGCGCCCATCGCCAGGCCGGCGAGCTGACCGGGCGCAGCCGGAGCTGGACGATCCGGCCGGGATCGCATGAGAGGTGCAACCACTCGGGCCACCCCCCCGCGGTGTCGGCCGGATCCCCATCGGCCCCCTCGTCGCGGGGAAACCCCAGCTGATCCAGCGCCTCGCGGACGTCCGCCCGATCAGCGTCTAGCAGTGACGGCAGGCCGATCTGCAGGTCGATGACGTCCGCCCCGGCCAGGCCGGGCACGGCCGTCGAGCCGATGTGGTGCAGCGCGAGGTCCTCGCCCAGCAGCGGGGCCAGCCGGTAGCGGAGCCGCCCCAGCAGCCGGCGCGCCTGGTCGGGCCAGGCCGGATCAGCGACGACGAGCACCGGCCGCTCGGGCCGGCGGACCGGTTCGCGCCGACGCAGGTGGTCCTCGAAGGTCACGGCGCGCCGCCACAACGCCTCGATCTGCGGTTCGAGCGCCTGCGGCGCGCCGTTGTTGTCGATCACCACGTCGGCGGTGGCCAGACGCTCCTCACGGGACGCCTGGTGGGCGATCCGGCCACGCGCGTCGGCCTCGGTCATGCCCCGGGAGGAGACGAGGCGCCGGACCCGCTCCTCGGTGTCCACGTCGACGGACACGACGAGGTGGTAGTGCGCCTGGACGCCGGTCTCCACCAGCAGCGGGATGTCGTGCACCACGATCGTGTCCACCGGAGCCGCGGCGATGATCTCGCGGGTGCGGGTACGGATCAGCGGATGGGTGATCCGCTCGAGGTCGCGCCGGGCGGCCGGGTCGGCGAACACCACCGCACCCAGGGCGGCGCGATCCAGGGTCCCGTCCGGTCGTACGATCCCGGCCCCGAAACGGTCCCGGACCGCGGCCAGACCGGGTGTCCCCGGCGCGACGACCTCTCGCGCCAGCGCATCCGCGTCGATCACCAGGGCCCCGCAGTCGGTGAGGAGGCGGGCCACGGTCGATTTGCCCGATCCGATCCCGCCGGTCAGCCCGATCATCAGCACACCCGCAGATTACGACACGCCCCGCGGACAGCGCCTGCGGGCGGCGGCGCCGGGGCGTGCCGAGGACGCCGTGTCCGGGACGCCCGTACCGGGGTGCCGGGCCACGGGTGGCCGCGCCCGGACGGCTGTCCCGGAGGCGGTGCGAGAGCCGGGTCGGAGCCGACCCGGCGCGTACACTCGGCCGCATGCCCGTCTCCCCGATCAACGTTCCCGGGGCCGATGTCTCGGTCGTGTCCCCGCTCGGCATCACCTACCGCACCCTCGGGCTGTGGCCCGATCGTACGGAGAAGACGGACTACGACCAGGCCTGGGAACTCCAGCGGCGGATCCATGCCCGGGTCGTCGACGGCAGCGACCGTGGCACCGTCCTGCTGCTCGAGCACAACCCCGTCTACACCGCGGGCAAGCGCACCGACCCGGCCGACCGGCCCGTCGACGGCACCCCGGTGATCGATGTCGACCGCGGCGGTGACATCACCTACCACGGCCCGGGCCAGCTGGTCGGCTACCCGATCGTGAAGCTGCCGGCCAACGGCATCGGGGTGGTCGACTTCGTCCGGCGCCTCGAGGAGGCACTGATCCGCACCCTCGCCGAGCTGGGCATCACCGCCGGCCGCGTCCCGCATCGCACCGGCGTCTGGCTGGGCGCCACCGCAGGCGACCCGGCGCGTGGCATCGTGCCCCAGCCGGAGCGGAAGATCGCCGCGATCGGGATCCGGGTCTCCCGCAAGACCACGATGCACGGCTTCGCCCTCAACGCCGACATGGACATGAGCTGGTACGACCGGATCATCCCGTGCGGCATCCGCGACGCCGGTGTGACGAGCATCGCGCGGGAGCTCGGCTCCTGCCCCAGCCTGGCCGAGCTGGCGGCGATGGTGCGACCACACCTCGACGAGATGCTGGCCTACCAGCCGTACGAGGCGTCCCCGGACGTCGGCGAGGAACACGAGTACAACCCGCAGACCGCACACGTGCGGCGCCCCGCCACCCCGGGCGTCACCTACGGGCTCACCGTCTGACCCGAGAGTCACGTACGGGTCCGATCGCGCGACACCCCAGGCGCGGCATGCCGCCGCCCCCGCCGTGTCGTACGGGTCTGTCCGTCCGATGTCCAGCACCCCGGCGGGGAACGGCCCACCCACCCGGGTGACAGGTAGACTCCGGTGGGTGACCATCGCACCAGAGGGACGCAAGCTGCTCCGCCTCGAGGTCCGCAACGCGCAGACCCCGATCGAGGAGAAGCCGCCGTGGATCAGGACCCGCGCCAGGTTCGGCCCCAACTACCGTGAGCTGAAGGACCTCGTCACGACCGAGCAGCTCCACACGGTGTGCCAGTCGGCCGGCTGTCCGAACCAGTTCGAGTGCTGGGAGGACCGCGAGGCCACCTTCCTCATCGGTGGTGACCAGTGCACGCGGCGCTGCGACTTCTGCCAGATCGACACCGGCAGGCCGTCCGCGTACGACCGTGACGAGCCGCGGCGGGTGGCCGAGTCGGTGGTGAAGATGGGCCTGCACTACGCGACCGTGACCGGTGTCGCCCGCGACGACCTCCCCGAGGGCGCCTCCTGGCTGTACGCCGAGACCTGCCGCCAGATCCACGAGCTGGTCCCCGGCTGCGGCGTCGAGCTCCTGGTCGACGACTTCCAGGGCAACTCGAGCGCGCTGCAGACCGTGTTCGACGCGCGCCCCGAGGTGTTCGCCCACAATGTCGAGACGGTCCCGCGGATCTTCAAGCGCATCCGCCCCGCGTTCCGCTACGAGCGCTCCCTCGATGTGCTCTCCCGGGCCCGGGCCGCGGGCCTGGTGACCAAGTCCAACCTGATCCTCGGCATGGGCGAGACCGATGACGAGGTCTCCGCGGCCCTGCGCGACCTGCACGACGCCGGCGCCGAGATCATCACCATCACCCAGTACCTGCGGCCCTCGGAGCGCC
Source organism: Raineyella sp. (assembly GCF_034933565.1). Lineage (NCBI taxonomy): Bacteria > Bacillati > Actinomycetota > Actinomycetes > Propionibacteriales > Propionibacteriaceae > Raineyella > Raineyella sp. The sequence continues at coordinate 88,577 of NZ_JAYFNG010000026.1, read as the reverse complement.
ATCACCCGATCGACCGCTGGGTGACCCCGGAGCGGTTCGACGCGTTCGCCGACGAGGCGCGCGCGATCGGCTTCACCGGCGTGATGAGCGGCCCGCTGGTCCGCTCCTCCTACCGCGCCGGGCGGCTCTACCGCCAGGCCACCGAGGCCCGGGGCAACGGCGGCGCGGTGATGAAGATCCATGGCGTCAACCCGACCAGCGGTGACCGGGGCTGACCGCCCCTGACCGGCGGACCGGCCGCCGGCGACGTACACCGGTCTGCTACACATACGGTGCGGCTCGTGCGCCGCGCCACGCGATGTACGCCTCACCCCGGTCCGGGGCCCGACCGTACGTCCACCGATCCGACAGCACGACGACAGCAAGGGATGACTGATGGCCAAGAGTGAGGCCGCCAAGGAGCTGGCCGCGAAGCAGAAGGCTGCACACCGCGCCGAGAAGCAACGCCGCCGCAACAGCGACGACCCCCGCGACTGGGGCTGGTGGAAGCAGATCACGTACGCCTACAAGGCGACGGCCAAGGTCGACAAGCAGCTCACCCCATGGATGATCGGTGCCTTCGTGGTGCCGATCCTGATCGCCGTGCTGGTCGCTGTCCTGCTCCGCGGCGGGTACGTGCTGTGGATCATCACCGGGGCGATGGCCGGCCTCGCCCTGGCGGTCCTCGTGCTGACCCAGCGGATGAAGAAGGCCACCCTGGAACAGGCCCGCGGGCAGGTCGGCTCGGCCGCCGCGGCCCTCGGCATGCTCAACGACAAGGTGTGGACGCACGAACTGGGCATCACCGGCACCCGCCAGCAGGATCTCGTCCACCGGGTGATCGGCCCCTCCGGCGTCGTGCTGATCGGTGAGGGTGAGCCGGGCCGGCTCCGGACGCTGCTCGCCTCCGAGGAGCGCAAGCACGCCCAGCTCATCTCCGACCTGCCGGTGTGGGTCATCCAGATGGGCGACAAGGAGGGCCAGGTGTCCCTCGACGACCTCGCCAAGCACATCCGCAAGCTGCCGAAGTCGCTGGACAAGTACCAGATCACCGAGGTCACCTCGCGGGTGAAGGCCCTCGACGCCGTCCGTCCCCGGGTGCCGATGCCGAAGGGGCCGATGCCCACCAACGCCCGCCAGGTGAAGGGCAGCAAGCGCGCACTGCGCGGCCGCTGAGCCCGCCGGCTCCTACCGACCGGGCGCTGGCCTGACCGGCGTCCTTCGAACCGGCGTCGCCCGAGCGGCCCGTGGACGCTCTCCGTACGGCACCTGCCGGACACGCCGACGAGCGGGCGCCGTACGAGCGGGCGCCGTACGAGCGGACCGGCCCGGATGGGCACCGGTGCCGTCCGCTGACTACTCTTGAGTGGCTATGGCGCATCTGCTCGGGGCCGAGGGCCTCCACCTGGAATATCCGACCAAGCTGGTCTTCGACGCCGTCACCCTCGGGGTGAACGAGGGCGATCGGATCGGCATCGTCGGCCGCAACGGCGACGGCAAGTCCAGCCTGCTCGCCATGCTCGCCGGGCGGCGTACGCCCGACGGGGGCCGGGTGACCGTCCGCAACGGCGTCCGGATCGGCGTGCTGGACCAGGCCGACACCCTGCCTGATGAGGAGACGGTCGGGCACGCCGTGGTCGGTGACGCGCCGGAGTACACCTGGGCCGGCGACCCGCGGATCCGCGACATCATCGCCGGGATGGTGGCCGACCTGGACTGGGACGCCCGCCTCGACACCCTGTCCGGCGGTCAGCGCCGACGGGTCGCGCTGGCCCAGCTGCTCGCCGGCGACTGGGACGTGTTGGCCCTCGATGAGCCGACCAACCACCTCGACCTCGAGGCGATCACCTGGCTGGCCGCGCATCTCAAGGGCCGCTGGGCCCCGAACGCCGGCGGCCTGCTGGTCGTCACCCACGATCGGTGGTTCCTCGACGAGGTCTGCACGGCCACCTGGGAGGTGCACGACCGGATCGTCGAGCCCTTCGAGGGCGGGTACGCCGCCTACATCCTGCAGCGGGTGGAACGCGACCGGCAGGCGGCGGCCAGCGAGGCCCGCCGGCAGAACCTGGCCCGCAAGGAGCTGGCCTGGCTGCGTCGCGGGGCACCGGCCCGGACCTCCAAGCCGAAGTTCCGGATCGAGGCGGCCAACACCCTGATCGCCGACGTCCCGCCGATCCGCGACACGGTCGCGCTGCAGTCCCTGGCGGTCTCCCGGCTCGGCAAGGACGTGGTCGATCTGCTCGACGCCTCGGTGGCGTACGGCGACCGGCAGGTGCTGCGTGACGTCGAGTGGCGGCTGGCGCCCGGGGAACGTACGGGCATCCTCGGCGTCAACGGCGCCGGCAAGTCGACCCTGCTCGGCCTGATCGACGGCTCGGTGCAGCCCACCGGCGGCCGGGTCAAGCGCGGCAGCACGGTGAGGACCGCCACCCTCACCCAGCGCCTCGACGAACTCGAGGAGTACCTCGACGAACCGGTCCGGGTGGTCATCGGCCGGCTCCGGACGACGTACACGCTCGGGTCGGGGGCCCGGGCCCAGGAGCTCACCCCGGCCCAGTTGCTGGAGCGGCTGGGCTTCTCCGGCGCGCAGCTCTCGACCCCGGTGAAGGACCTCTCGGGCGGCCAGCAGCGCCGGCTGCAGCTGCTGCTGATCCTGCTCGACCAGCCCAACGTACTGATCCTCGACGAGCCGACCAACGACCTCGACACCGACATGCTCGCCGCCCTGGAGGACCTGTTGGACTCCTGGCCTGGCACGCTGATCGTCGTCAGCCACGACCGCTACTTCCTGGAGCGGGTGACCGACCAGCAGTACGCCATCCTCCCGGGACCGGACGGGGTCGGACGGCTGCGGCACCTTCCCGGCGGGGTCGACGAGTACCTGAAGCTGCGGGCCGACCAGGAGACCACAGCGGCCGACCGGCCGGTGACGGATCGGACGCCGGATCGGGCCCCCGAGCGTGACACGGCCGGGGCAACAGCACCGGGCGTCCTCTCCGGCCGGGAGCTCCGTGCGGCCGAGAAGGAACTCTCCTCCCTCGAGCGGCGGGTCGAGCGGCTGCGCCAGCGGGCCACCGAGGCCCGGACGAAGCTCGCCGGTCTCGACCAGTCCGACTATCAGCGGCTCGCCGCGGAGATGGCCTCCATCAGCCGATGGGAGGACGAGGCCGAGTCGTTGGAGGAGCGCTGGCTGGAACTGTCGATGCTCTTCGACGGGTCGACGACGAACGGGTGACGCCGGCCGGCCGGTGCACGACAGGGACCACCGACCGGACGAGCAGCAGACCGACGCGGTACGACGGCGGTCCGATGTGCCTCTCCTGCGCCGGACCGGCAGCCCCCGCCCGTCCGGCGATCCGCCGGAGAGACCAACACGTCGTGGAAACACGTGGTGGGGCCCCCGTTCGGGGGCCCCACAACGATGTCGACGATCAGAGACGCCGGTGAACGATCAGAGGCGCTCGGCGCTGAACCGCAGCGCGCGGACGATCTGGATCGCTCCCATCACGACCAGCGAGATGCCGAGCAGCCACCACAGCGCCAGCGCGCCGTAGATCGGGGAGAACAACAGGATGACGCCGGCGATGATCGTGATCACGGCGTAGATGATCACCCACACCTTGGACGGCACGCCACGCAGCAGGGTCAGCGCGGTGACACCCTCGATGATCCACAGGATGCCGATGGTGATGCCGAGCACGGCGGCGAGCACCAACGTCGTGGCGCGAAGATTGGCCAGGGCGATCACACCGCCGACGATGAACAGCGCGCCGAGAACGAGATGACCGATCCGGACCCAGACCCCGTAGCGCTTCGCGAAGATCCCCAGGCCGAGGTAGACCAGACCGGTGACGATGGCGTAGATGGCGATGATCGCCGCGACGACGTCTGCGGTCTTGCCGGGCCAGACAAGGAGCAGGACGCCGATGACGAGGGCGACGAGCCCGCCGACCCCCCACGCGGTGCGGATGATGGTGCTGGCCTTGTCGAGTTCGTTGTCGATGGCTTCAGTGGACATTGTGTTGAGACCTCCTGGCTGGTGGTGCCGGTCGATCCCGGTCAGCACACGCACCGGTCCGCGAAGCCCCCATTGACCCCGAAGACACTGCGGAGGTGTGCTTCCCAGGCTCGACGCAGCCTACTCGGGCGGGGGGCCACCGCCGCGACGAGCGCCGGGCGGGTCGCCCCGAACTTCACAGGAATGTGATCTGGACCACAGAAGAAGTGTCGAGTTAATCTGAGCCATGAAAATCCGCGACCTGCTCCGACGCAAGGGGAACACCGTGCTCACCCTCGCGGTGACCGCGACAGTCGCCGATGCCGTCAACGTGCTCCGCGACCACGGTATCGGCTGCGTCGTCGTGACCGACCCCACCGGCGCCATCGCCGGCCTCGTCTCGGAACGCGACATCTCCCACGCCTTCGGGGTCGTCGCTCCCGAGACGCCGATCAGCGATCTGATGACCAGGGACGTCCGCACCTGCCCGCCCGACGAGGACGTCGAGGCGCTCGCGGCGATGATGACCGACCAACGCGTCCGTCATGTGCCGGTGGTCGAGAACGGCCGGCTCAGTGGGCTGGTCAGCATCGGCGACGTCGTGAAGGCCCATCTCGACGAGCTCCGCAGCGAGCGGGACCACCTCGTCGCGTACGTCCAGTCGTCCTGAACACCGTCGTCCTGGACACCGGCGTGGCGTCTCGGTCCTGACACCGTCTCGGTGCTGACACCGTCTCGGTGCTGACACCCCCGAGGCGGCTCAGCGGCGCTTGACGACCACCGTGCGCAGCAGCATGTCGTTGAGGCTGCGCCGGTCCGTCCCGATGACGACGGCAGGGATCACGACACAGATCATCAGGGTGCGGACGATCGCCACGCCGAACGGGATCGGGCGGCCGTCGGTGCGCGTCACACCGATCCCGACGAGCCGTTGGCCCAGGCTCGACCCGGTCAGGCCGGTGAGCAGCGCCTTCTCGAGGAAGAAGATGACGAGGGTGGCGAACTTCGCCGGGCCGGTGCTGGACAGCACACCACCCCAGGTGACCAGCACGGCGAGCAGCATCGCCACCGCCCAGTCGACGACCAGGGCGGTGACCCGCTGACCCCAGGTGGCCAGCGCTCCCGCCCCGTCGGCGGGCAGCCCGAGGGCGCTGCCGGGATACTCCTCGTCAGGGGTCTCCCCCGCCACGCTGTTCGTCACGCGGACAGGGTACCCGGGCGCCGAGCGTTCCCACCCCCGCGGATCCGCCCCGGCACGCCAGCCGTAACATGTCCGCAATACTCGCGCAACGGCCGAGAAATCCGTCATTCCTAGGCTGAGCACGCAGTTCACCACTACCTACCATTTTCGGAGGCGCTATGTTCCAGGGAGCTGACGACCTGTTGGCCTTTATCGAGGAGCAGGACGTCGAGGTACTCGACGTCCGGTTCTGCGACGTCCCCGGCGTGATGCAGCACTTCGCGGTGCCCGCCAAGTCGTTCGACAAGGACGCGTACGAGGAAGGTCTGGCGTTCGACGGCTCCTCGATCACGGGCTTCCAGAAGATCCACGAGTCGGACATGTCCCTGCTCCCGGACCCGACCACGGCCTACCTCGACCCGTTCCGCAAGGCGAAGACGCTGGTCGTGGACTTCTACGTCCATGACCCGATCACCAAGGAGCCGTACAGCCGCGACCCGCGCAACATCGCGCGCAAGGCCGAGGCGTACCTGGTGTCGACCGGCATCGCCGACACCGCCTTCTTCGCCCCCGAGGCGGAGTTCTACATCTTCGACGACGTGCGTTACGACACCAACGCGCACGAGAGCTATTACCACATCGACTCCGAAGAGGCCGCCTGGAACACCGGCACCGCCAGCGAGGGCGGCAACCGCGGCTACCACGTGAAGACCAAGGGCGGCTACTTCCCCGTCGCGCCGGTGGACCACTTCGCCGACATGCGTCAGGACATGGTCCGCAACCTCGAGAACGCCGGCCTGATCCTCGAGCGTGCGCACCACGAGGTCGGCAACGCCGGCCAGCAGGAGATCAACTACCGCTTCAACACGCTGCAGGCCGCCGGCGACGACGTGATGAAGTTCAAGTACATCATCAAGAACACCGCGTGGGAGGCCGGCAAGACCGCCACCTTCATGCCGAAGCCGGTCTTCGAGGACAACGGCTCGGGCATGCATGTGCACTCCTCGCTGTGGAAGGACGGCCAGCCGCTGTTCTTCGACGAGAACGGCTACGGCGGCCTGTCCGACATGGCCCGCTGGTACATCGGTGGTCTGCTGACCCACGCCCCGTCGCTGCTCGCCTTCACCAACCCGAGCGCGAACTCGTACCACCGCCTGGTGCCGGGCTTCGAGGCTCCGGTCAACCTGGTCTACTCGCAGCGCAACCGCTCGGCCTGCATCCGCATCCCGATCACCGGCCCGAACCCGAAGGCCAAGCGCGTCGAGTTCCGCTGCCCCGACCCGTCGTCCAACCCGTACCTGGCCTTCTCGGCCATGCTGCTGGCCGGTCTCGACGGCATCCAGAACCGGATCGAGCCGCCGGAGCCGATCGACAAGGACCTGTACGAGCTGCCGCCCGAGGAGCACGCCGACATCGCCACCGTCCCGGCCTCGCTGGAGGGTGCCCTCGACGCCCTGCGCGCCGACCATGAGTACCTGCTCGCCGGCGACGTCTTCACCGCGGACCTGATCGAGACCTGGATCGAGCTGAAGGAGGGCGAGATCGCCGCCCTGCGTCAGCGGCCCCACCCGTACGAATTCGATATGTACTTCGACATCTGATCCCTGGCCACCTCCTTCCCAGGATCAGGACCGGTCCGCGGAAGGTCCGCAGGACGTCCAGCGCGGGCCGCCATCATCTCGATGGCGGCCCGCGCTGCCGTCCGTCGTGGCATGCACAGACCTCAGGTGTTTGCGATAACACGAACTGCCGACGATAATCGAATGTCATGGGCGGTATCGACAAGGACGACGGAGTGTACGTGTTCGATGAGATCTCGTCCCGCATCGACGACTCAACAGTCGACGTGGCGAAGCGCGGGCCGACGATGGCGGATGTCGCGCGTGTTGCCGGGGTCTCGGCCCAGACGGTCTCCCGCGTGGCCAATGGCGAATCGGGGGTGCGGGCGAAGACCCGCGAACGGGTGGTCGAGGCCATGCGCCACATCGGCTATCGTCCCAACGGAGCCGCCCGCGCGCTGAAGCGTGGGAGATTCAACTCGGTGGGCATCATCACCTTCACGCTGAGCAGTTACGGGAACATCCGGACTGTTGATTCACTGTCGTCGGCATTGATGCGCCGTGGGTTCTCCGTCAATCTCATCGTCGCGCCGGATCGTACGGAGCAGAGTATCTCCGGTGCCTTCAACCGTCTTGCCGACGAAGCTGTGGACGCCATCATCCTCCTCTTCGAGGCCGGGCTCATCGACAGCGCCCAGGCAGAATTTCCCCCCGGTCTCCCGGTCCTCATCATCGGCTCGACCGGCCACGAATTGAAGCTGCCCACTGTCGACGTCGACCAGGAACAGGGGGCCACCCTGGCCACCGAGCACCTCGTCCAACTGGGACACCGAAACATCTGGCACGTCCGGGGTCCGAAGACCGAATTCGCGGCCAGCCGCCGCGAGGATGCCTGGCGAGCGGTCATGCTGGCCAACGGACTGGACGATCGTCGTATTATTCCGGGCGACTGGACCGCGAAGTCCGGCTACGCAGCCGGACGACTACTCGCCAACCGTGATGATGTCACAGCGGTGTTCACGGCCAATGATTCGATGGCCCTCGGCCTCATCCGGGCTCTCCGGGAGAACGGGAAGGACGTCCCCGGCGACGTTTCGATCGTGGGGTTCGACAACATCGCCGATTCAGAGTACCTGTGGCCACCATTGACCACCATTGATCAGGACTTCTCGATCGTCGGAGACGTGGCAGCGAGCATGGTGCTCAGCGCGGTGGCCAACGGCGACCTGGTACCCCGACAGGAAGTCGTCTCGACCCAGCTCATCGTGCGACAGTCCACCACAGTGCCGAAAATTTAGGGTGATCTGCGGCCGGGTTCGAGCAACTCTCCCGTCGCGCAGGAGACCCGCCCATCACACAGAATCGACTCGTACAGAATCGAAGAACACACGGAATCGAAGAGGGATCCGCACCCGGATGGTGCGGATCCCTCTTCAGTGTTTCAGTCATCCACGGCGGACCTGCCGGTCCGACCGAGGTCAGCCGACCTTCGTCACCTTGTAGCCCTGCCCGTTGCCGAGCGCGACGATCGCGTCCGCCCAGTCCGAGAGCCCCTTGGACAGCGGGGTACCCGAGCCGTTGTAGGCCTTGCCCACCGTGTCGGCGAACTTGGAGTTCGCCGAGACCTGGAAGGGCAGGTAGCTCCAACCCGAGTTCACGGCCTTGGCCGACTGGGCCAACACCTGGTTGTACTGCTGGCCACCGAAGTACCCGAGCAGGTCCGGCGCGGAGTAGTCGCCGGTCGAGGACTGGAACGACGGGTCATCCAGCGTTGCCTGCAGCGAGGGGAAGTTGCCGGCCTGGACACGGAGCTTGGCGCCCTCTCCATTGCTGACGAAGTCGAGGAACTTGTACGCGGCAACCTGGGTGTCCGGGGAGCTCTTGGACATGATGGCCAGCGAGCTGCCTCCGTTCTCAGAATTGACCGGCTTTCCGTCCAGGGACGGCATCGGCGCCACTCGGAAATTCCCCTTGGCGGCCGGCGCGTGAGCAAGCAGGTTCGCCGGCATCCAGGCCCCGATGGGCAGCGAGGCGATCGAGCCGTCGCCGAGACCCCTGAACCACTCATCCGACCAGCTGGCGACCGAGGTCGAGATCAGATGGTTGTCGATGAGCTTCTGCCAGGTCTCCACGAACTTGGCGAATCCCGGGTCACTGAAGTTGACACTGACGTTCTGACCATCGGTCTTGAAGGCTCCGGGAGACATCTGCCACATGAGCGAGGTGAGGAAGCCTGCGTCACTTCCCGAATCGGTCGTGATGTAGTAGTTCGAACCGAGCGCATGGATCTTGACCGCGTCCTGGTAGAACTCGTCCCACGTCGTCGGCGGCGCAGAGATACCCGCCTTCTTGAACGTCGCCTCGTTGTAGAAGAGGGCCATCGGGCCCGAGTCGACCGGCAGAGCGTAGACGCCCTTGACTCCCTTGGCCGTGGTCTGGTTGACGGAGTTCCACGTGCCGGTCGTGTACTTGCCCTGAAGATCGCCGGCACCGAACCGTGTCAGGTCGGCAAGGTTGCTACCGATGGCGTACTGCGGAAGCGCGTAGTACTCGATCTGCCCGACATCAGGAAGACCGGTCCCCGCCTGGAGCGCATTCGACAGCGACGTGTACTCATCGGAAGGCCCCCCACTGTTCGTGACGGCGACCTTGATGTTCGGGTACTGCTTCTCGAACGCCTTGACGACGTTCGAGTCCTGCTGGATCGTGGGCTCCCACGCCCACACGGACACGTTGTACTGCTTGTTGGCGTCGAATGAGGGCGCGGCTGTGGTCGAGTTCGGCGATCCTCCCCCCGAGCAAGCTGCCAGAGCGAGGGTCACCCCAGCCGCCACCGTTCCCGCGAGGGCACGCTTCATGGTGCTGAATCGCATGATTTACCTTTCTCATTTTGCATCAACATCTTTGTTGTGCAGTTTGATTCTTTGCTGACGAATATTTCTGGCGGATCCGCTACTTGAGCCGCTACTCCTTGACACTTCCCGCAGAGAGACCGGCCTGCCAGTACCTCTGCAAGAACAGGAAGGTGACGATCAAGGGGATGATGGTCAGCAGCGACCCCATCACCACCAGGTTCTGGACGGGTTCCGCCCCAGGAATAAATGCCTGCTGATTCCACTGGTTCAATCCGATGGTGAGCGGGTACCACTTCGGGTCCTTCAACATGATCAACGGCAGGAAGTAGTTGTTCCACGTCGTCGTCGCCGTGAAGAGTGACACCGTGACGATGCCGGGCGTCAGGAGCGGCAGGCTCACCTGGAAGAAGGTCCGCAGCTCACTTGCGCCATCCATCCGCGCCGCCTCGAGGATTTCGGTGGGAACTGACTCCGCACTGAAAATGTACATGAGGTAGAGACCGAACGGAGCAACCAGAGAGGGAATGATCACCGCGAAAGGGGTGTTCGTAATGCCGATCCTGGCGAACATGAGGAACGTCGGCACCGCCAGCGCCGTCATCGGAACCGCGATCGCCCCCATCACAATCATGAAGACCGCACCACGCCCGGGGAACCGGTACTTCGCGAGCCCGTAACCGGCGAACACCGCGAGGAAGACCGCACCACCTCCGCCGACCACCACGTACAACAACGTGTTGAGGAGCCATCGCCCGAACATACCGTTGTTGTAGGTGAAAACGTCGACGACGTTCTGCCACAGCGAGAATTTCTCACCGAAAGCAAACCCGAAGGTCGAGACAAAATCCTGTCTGTTCTTCATGGAGTTGATGAGGAGCCAGACCAGGGGAAACAGCGCGTACACGAGGAAGAACCCGGTGACACAGGTGATCAACCAGCTCTTGCGCTGATTCGGGGAGGGGGTCGGGCGCTTCCTCACGCTCGTACGCGGCACTCCGACGACGCGGCGAGCGCTATTCGGCCTGATGGACGACCTGGCTGAGATACTCATCCGACTCACGCCTTTCCTTCGTTCGCATTGAGGCCTCGAAGCTGGACGATGTAAGCCACGATGACCGTGATGACACCCATCACAATGGCCAGCGCTGCCGCATATTCCTGTTGTCCGGAGCCGAATGAAAGGTTGTATGCGTACATGTTCGGTGTGAACGAGTTCGTGATCACCGCGGGAGCCATCTTCTGCATGATGCTCGGCTCGTTGAACAACTGGAAGGTCCCGATGATCGAGAAGATCAACGTGATGGCGATGGATCCGCGCAGGTGCGGGATCTTGATGTACCGGACGATCTGCCATTCACTCGCCCCGTCGATCAGTGCGGCCTCATAGAGGCTGGTATTGATCGTACGCAACGACGAGTAGAAGATCAGCATGTTGTACCCCACATACGTCCAGGTGATCACGTTGCTGATCGACAGGAGGATCCACTGGGGCGCGAACGGATTGACCTGGGTACCGAAGATCACGTTGATCTGACTGGCCAGTCCGTAGTTGGTGCCGTACATGAATCCCCATATCAACGCGGCGACAACCGTCGGAATGAGGTACGGAAGAAATATTGCCAGCCGGAAGAAGTTCGTTCCGTGCAGGCGTCCGGAGTCAATCGCGATCGCGACGAACATCGCAATGAGCAGCATGATCGGGACCTGGACCGCGAGGACAAGAACAACCCGCCACAGTCCGGCCCAGAACAGCCCGTCCTGAAAGAGCTTCAGATAGTTGCCGATCCCGACGAAAACCGTCTCGCCCTGGAAGGCCCGATAGGCGAAAAGGCTTGAAACGGCCGCATAGATCAAGGGGGCGACGAACACGAAGAGGAAGATGACGACAAAGGGAGCCACGAAGATCCACCCCCGCCAGTCTCTTCTACGGGGTCTGTTCGGACAAGGACCCGTGTCGCCGGCCGCGACACCACTGCTCACGATTGTTGCCATCTCAACCGTCTACTTCCTCGTTGAAGCCGGCCCGGACGGGCCACGGAGTGTTTACGCAACCATCCTGACACATCCAAGCCGGTGACGCCACCCCTGGCCCCACCTCGACCGGATCCGTACGATCCCCCTCAGTCACGCGGTTCGGACGACCCTCCCCAGGCCCCGTGACAACACCCCAACGGGACCATTCTGGATGGTTGCGCAAACATTAAGGACGTGATACTCATGACCAAGGTGGTGTTACGCGGCAGTAGGCCGCGCGTTCCACTACGGCTCAACAAGGAGGTTGCCGGCGGTGTACGGGCTGTTCAAGGGGATTCACTTCGGGGCGGACTACAACCCCGACCAATGGCCATCAGCTGTCGTCGAGGACGACATCGCGATGATGAAGGAGGCCGGGGTCACGATCGTGACCCCCGCGGTCTTCTCCTGGGCCCGGCTGGAGCCCGAGGAGGGGACCTTCGACTTCGGGTGGCTCGATGAGGTGATGGACAGACTCGCCGCCGCCGGCATCGCCGTCGACCTCGCCACCGCCACCGCCTCACCCCCGCCGTGGCTGGGCAGGAACCATCTCGACACGCTTCCGGTGACGGCCGACGGCACGCCCCTCCGCTGGGGCTCACGTCAGCAGTACAACCCGAGCAGTGCCACCTTCCGCGCTGCCTGTGCTCGGTTGGTCACAGCAATGGCCGAGCGCTACGGATCACATCCGGCGCTGTCGATGTGGCACGTGGGGAACGAGTACGGCTGTCACGTGACGGAGAGCTTCGACGAGGAGTCCGCGGCGGCGTTCCGGACATGGCTGGAGCTCCGCTACGGCACCCTCGAGGAGCTGAACCGTGTCTGGAGCACCTCGTTCTGGTCCCAGCACTACAGCGCCTGGCGCGAGGTCATGCCGCCCGGCCCCACCCCGAGCTTCGCCAATCCGGCCCATCGCCTGGACTGGCGACGTTTCTCCTCCGACGCGGTGCTCGCATGCTTCGAGAACGAGGTCCGGATCCTCCGGGAGATCACCCCGGCCGTCCCGATCACCACCAACTTCCTCGGCCTGCTCCCCGGGCTGGACTACTGGAAGTGGGCGAAGCTGGTGGATGTCGTCAGCAACGACAGCTATCCGGACCCGTCCGACCCGCGCGCAGCACGCCATCTCACGCTGGAGGCCGATCTGGCGCGTTCATTGGGGGACGGTCGACCGTTCATCCAGATGGAGCAGGCACCCGGAGCCGTGCAGTGGCGGGCCCGCAACGCGCCGAAGCGCCCCGGGCAGTTCGCGCTGTGGAGCCTGGATCTGGTGGCTCACGGCGCGGACGCCGTCTGCCAGTTCCAGTGGCGGCAATCCGCCGGGGGGGCGGAGATGTTCCACTCCGGGATGGTTCCGCATGCCGGCCGGGAGTCCACCGTGTGGACGGACGTCGTGGGGACCGGACGGCTGCTTGCGCAACTGGGTGACGTCAGTGGTTCCGAGGTCCACGCGCGCACCGCGATCGTCTGGGACTGGGAGAACGCCTGGGCGCTCGAGTCGGCGATCGGACCGGTGCAGTGGGACGCGTTCGAGACCGTGGCCGGGTGGCATGCGACGCTGTTCGAGCGTGGCTACACCGTTGACTTCGTCCAGGTGGACGCCGATCTGACCGGGTACGACCTGGTGGTGGTCCCCTCGCTGTTCCTCGGTGCTGATCGGGCCGCCGCGCCCCTCACCGAGGCGGTCCGGAACGGCTCGACGGTCCTCGTCACGCACGGCTCCGGCTACCTGCGCGACGACGGTCGCGCGTATCTGGGTGGCTACCTGGGACCGCTGGCGAAGCTGCTCGGCGTACGGGTGCTCGACCTGATCCCACGCGGCGAGGGCCCGGTCGGGGGGGAACCCGTCGGGGCTTCGGCACGGATCTGCGGAGCAGTGACCGCGCGAACGGACTGCACCGTACGGTGGCTCGATCGTCGGCCCGCGGAGGGGCGCCCGTTGCGCAGTGACCGGTGGGCCGAGCGCATCGCGGTGGACTCGGCGGAGGTCCTCGCGAGCTTCCGGGGTGTCGATGTGGACGGACTCCCGGCGATCACCCGCCGCCGGGTCGGGACCGGCGAGGCCTGGTACCTCGCCGCCGAACTGGATGAGGACGGCCGCGACGACCTGATCGCAGAGCTGGAGCGTCGAGGAGGACTGGCCCCGGAGGCCCTGATCCCGCCCGCCGGGGTCGAGGCCGTGCGGCGCGGACGGCACCTGTTCCTGCTCAACCATTCCGACGAGCCGAAGGTGGTCAGCGGTGTCATCGGCACGGACGTCCTGACCGGAGCCGGGATCACCGGAGCCGTCGAGGTCGGCCCCCGCACCGGCGTCGTGCTGCGGCAGGCGTCGGGGGATGCGATGAAACAGGAGCGCACCGAGATCAGCGACGGTGTGCCGAGCCTCGCCGGGAACTGAACACTCCCCCCTCCGCACTGTTGCCACCGCGGAGGCCCACTGTCAGGGGTCCGCTCGAGGACCCGGATCATTCACTTCGATCATTCCATTTTCGGATCGTCGGGCACGTACCTGCCCATCGGAAGGACATCAGCACATGACCACAGTCACCTACCGTGACGTCACCCGGATCTACCCGGGGGCGACCAGCCCCGCCGTCGACGGCCTCAGCCTCGAGATCGGTGACGGAGAATTCGTCGTCCTGGTCGGCCCGTCGGGCTGCGGCAAGTCGACCTCTCTGCGGATGCTCGCCGGACTCGAGGAAGTCAATGCCGGCCAGATCTTCATCGGTGACCGTGACGTCACCGATGTCCCACCGGCGGATCGCGACATCGCCATGGTCTTCCAGAACTACGCCCTCTATCCGCACATGACGGTCGCCGAGAACATGGGATTCGCACTCAAGATGCAGAAGGTCCCCAAGGAGGAGCGGACTGTCCGTGTCACGGAAGCTGCCAAGCTGCTCGGTCTGGAGGAGTACCTGAACCGCAAGCCCAAGGCATTGTCCGGCGGCCAGCGCCAGCGCGTGGCGATGGGACGGGCCATCGTCCGCCACCCCAAGGTCTTCCTCATGGACGAACCGCTGTCGAACCTCGACGCCAAGCTGCGCGTCACCACCCGCGCCCAGATCGCCGCCCTCCAGCAGCGCCTCGGCGTCACCACCGTCTACGTGACCCACGACCAGGTCGAGGCCATGACGATGGGCGACCGGGTCGCCGTGATGAAGGGCGGCATCCTGCAACAGGTCGACTCCCCACTGGCGCTCTACGACCGGCCGGCCAACATCTTCGTCGCAGGATTCATCGGCTCCCCCGCCATGAACCTCATCCAGGGGCGTGTGGTCGAAGGTGGCCTGATGGTCGGCGACCACCTGATCGACATCCCCCGCGACGTACTCGCGAGGGCCGCCGGCGAGTCCTCTCTCACCATCGGCTTCCGCCCGGAAGCCGCCAGGTTGTCCGACACCGGCGCCGGCGTCCTGCTGGACACCGAGACCGTCGAGGAGTTGGGGGCCGACTCCTACCTCTACGGCAAGGTCGCGGCCGATGCAGCCGCAGGCTCGTCGGACCTCGACCTCCCCCGGGTGGTCGTCAGGATGGCCGCCCGTCGCCTGCCGCGGACCGGCGCACAGGTGCGGATCCTGGTCGATCCCGCTGCCGTGCACGTGTTCTCCGACCGGACCACCGAACGCATCTCCTGACACGATCGCCGGGAGGCCTCCGGAACCGGCTGACGGGGCGCTGTGTCCTGGTTGCCCTGCGTCGACGGCCCCGGACCGTTCGGCGCAGGGCAGCCCCGGGGGCCGCGCGACCGGAAGCCCTGACTACCGGAAGTCCTCCGGATCCTCGTATGGCGAGGGGATGTTCTCGTCGGTCAGGCTGGCCGCGTAGTCGGGCACCTCGTGCTGGAGCTCACGATCGGTCCGCTGGTAGCCGGTCGAGGCGGGACGGTCGGGCAACATCACCGGCGGATGCTCGACGTGCTCGTACGGCACCGAGGCGAGCAGGTGGGCGATCATGTTGATCCGGGCGGCCCGCTTGTCCTCGGCCTCGACGACGTGCCAGCGGGCCTCGGGCAGGTCGGTGTGGACGAACATCTCGTCCTTGGCGCGCGAGTAGTCCTCCCACTTCGTCAGCGATTCGATGTCGGTGGGCGACAGCTTCCAGCGGCGCATCGGGTCGGTCAGCCGGGACTCGAATCGGCGGTACTGCTCCTGGGCCGACACCGAGAACCAGTACTTGCGCAGGATGATCCCGTCCTCGACCAGCATCCGTTCGAAGATCGGGCACTGCCGCAGGAACCGGATGTACTCGTCGGGTGTGCAGTAGCCCATCACCCGCTCGACGCCACCGCGGTTGTACCAGGAGCGGTCGAACAGCTTGATCTCGCCGGCCGCGGGCAGGTGCTGGATGTAGCGCTGGAAGTACCACTGGGTCCGCTGCCGCTCGGTCGGCGCCGGCAGCGCGACGATCTCGGTGAGCCGGGGGTTGAGGTACTCACTGACCCGCTTGATCGCCCCGCCCTTGCCGGCGGCGTCGCGGCCCTCGAAGATCACCACCATCCGCTGCCCGGTGGTCTTGACCCACTCCTGCATCTCGACGAGTTCGGCCTGCAGCCGCAGCAGTTCGGCCTCGTAGACCTTGCGGTCCATCACCTTGGGCTTGCCGTTGCCCGACTTCCCGTTTCCCGACTTGCCGTTGCCATTGCCCGACTTGCCATTGCCCGACTTGCCGTTGCCGGACTTGCCCGACTTGCCGTTCGTGGTCTTCCCGTTGCCGGGCTTCGTCTGGTCCACGTTGGTGCCCATCACTCTCCTGCTCCCGCTCGTGACATGGTCTACGTCGGTCCTGCCGCTGCGGATCGCCTTCACGAAGGCGCTGGTGGGAGCGCCCCGCAGCGCACGGGCCCCACCGAAGCCCGATCGTCCGGTCAGCGCCCGGGTGGCCGGAACGGTCCTGACCGGCGCTGCGGTCCCGTCCGGCGCCGTTGCCCCGTCGAGAGTGTCGGCCCCGTCCAGAGCGTCGGCATCGTCGAGGCCCCCGGCTCGCGGCGTTGTCCCGCCCGCGGGTCCCCGGGTCACGGGTTCTGTCTGCATCGGATCGTCGGCCACCTCGTCGTCCGCCATGGACCCATCCTTCCACCGCGGGTGGCGGTCGTCACCCGGACAGCCCAGCCGCGTACGGCCCCGGACAGCCCAGCCGCGTACGACCCCGGGCGACTCAGCCGTGCACGACCCCGGTCGGCCGCAGCGTCGCGAACGGATCGGTGACGGCCAGCCCACGGCTGGTGAAGCGGAACAACTTCGCGGGCCGTCCCCCGGCGCTGCCCGGCGCGGACAGCGACCCGGTGGCGACCAACTGTCCGCGCCGGACCAGGATCCGCTGCAGGTTGGTGGCGCTCACCTCGTGGCCCAGGGCGGCGGCGTACGCATCGCGCAGCTGCGCCATGGTGAACTCCTCGGAGGCCAGGGCGAAGCCGATGTTGGTGTACGAGAGCTTCGCCCGGGTCCGGGCCACCGCGTGCGAGACCACCGCGGCGTGGTCGAAGGCCATCGCCGGCAGCTCGTCGACCGGCAGCCAGCCGCCGTTCGCCGGCAGGGCGGGGTCACTGGTCCAGGGCACCAGGCCGAGGTAGGCGGTGGCGATCGTCCGGTCGTACGGGTCGCGGGCCGGGTCGCTCAGGGTCTCCAGCTGCTCGAGGTGGGCCACCTCGGCCAGATCGACCTTGGCGGCCAGGTGGCGCCGGGCGCTCTGCCCGATCGACTCGTCGACCTCCACCGGCCCGCTGGGCAGGGCCCAGTGCCGGGCGTACGGCGCCCGTCGCCGCCGGGTGGCCAGGACCGAGAGCGCCATCGCCTCCGTCCCCGACACCGGCCGGACCTGGAGCACGGCGGCGATCGCCTCGTGCCGGTACTTCGCCACCCCGGCGTCGTCGCGCAGCGGACCGCTCCCGCCCCCCTTGTCAGCATCCACGTGTCGCATGCTACAGTTCCCCCAGTTTTCGCCTTATAGTCGAAAACCTGATCGAAGGAGCGACCCCCTTGACCATCACCGACCCCGGTACCGACTGGCACACCTGGGCGCCCCCGCAGTGGGATGCCTGGCGCCAGGAGGTGCGCCGACTCGCCGACGAGCAGGACGCCGTGATCCTGGCGCACAACTACCAGGTGGCCCCGATCCAGGATGTCGCCGACCACGTCGGGGACTCCCTGGCGCTGTCCCGGATCGCCGCGGAGTCCGACGCGAGCACCATCGTGTTCTGCGGGGTGCACTTCATGGCCGAGACGGCCAAGATCCTCTCCCCCGCCAAGCGGGTGCTGATCCCGGACGCCGCGGCCGGCTGCTCGCTGGCCGACACCATCACCGCCGACCAGCTGCGGTCGTGGAAGGCCGAGCACCCCGGCACGGTGGTCGTGTCGTACGTCAACACCACCGCGGCGGTGAAGGCGGAGACCGACATCTGCTGCACCTCGTCCAACGCCGTCGAGGTGGTCTCGTCGATCCCCGCCGACACCCCGGTGCTGTTCGGCCCCGACCAGTTCCTCGGCGCCCACGTCCGGCGGATGACCGGCCGGGACAACATCCACGTCTGGCTCGGCGAGTGCCACGTCCACGCCGACATCTCCCCGACCGCGCTGGTCGACAAGGTGCACGCCAACCCGGACGCCGAGCTCTACGTCCACCCGGAGTGCGGCTGCACCACCAGCGCCCTGTGGCTCGCCGAGAGCGGCGAGCTGCC
This sequence comes from Raineyella sp., assembly GCF_034933565.1. Classification (NCBI taxonomy): domain Bacteria; kingdom Bacillati; phylum Actinomycetota; class Actinomycetes; order Propionibacteriales; family Propionibacteriaceae; genus Raineyella; species Raineyella sp. Next base: position 70,318 of record NZ_JAYFNG010000026.1, on the reverse strand, counting down.
GGCCGAGCGGACCCACGTGCTGTCCACCGGCGGCATGCTCGACCTGGCCCGCACCGCCACCGCCGACAAGGTGCTCGTCGCCACCGAGATCGGCATGCTGCACCAGCTGCGCGCCGCCAACCCGCACACCACCTTCGAGCCGGTCAACCCGAAGGCTGCCTGCCCGTTCATGCAGATGATCACCCCCGACAAGCTCCTCACCTGCCTGCGCGACGGCACCGACGAGGTCGAGGTGGATCCCGACATCGCGGCGAAGGCCCGCACGGCGGTCGAGCGGATGATCGCCATCGGCCGCTCCGGGCGGGGTGAGTGATGACCGTACGCATCCCGACGGCCCGGGCCGCCTGGCAGCGCTCGACCGGGGTCCTCATCGTCGGGTCGGGGGCCGCCGGGCTGTCCGCCGCGGTGCATCTTGCCGCCGCCGGCGTCCCCGCCGTGCTGCTCACCCGGGCCGGGCTCACCGACGGCTCGACCGACTGGGCCCAGGGCGGGCTCGCCGCGGTCTGGGACACCACCGACACCGCCGAGTCCCACGTGCACGACACGCTCGTCGCCGGGGCCGGCCTGTGCGAGACCCACGCGGTCCGCGAACTCGTCGACGGCGCCCCCGCCGCGATCCGCCGGCTGGTCGGGCTCGGTGCCCGGTTCGACCGGGACGACTCGGGGGCGTACGACCTGCACCTGGAGGGCGGTCACCACGCCCGCCGGATCCTGCACGCCGGCGGCGACGCCAGTGGCCACGAGGTGGAGCGGGCGCTGGCTGTCGCGCTGGGCCGGGCGGCCGGGTCGCCCGGCTCGTCGGTGGAGGTGCTGGAGCACCTGCGGGCGCTCGACATCCTCACCGACCCCGCGGGCCGGACCCGCGGCGTCCGGGTGCGGCAGGACGACGGCACGATCGGCGACTGGCTGGCCGCCGCGGTCGTCCTGGCCAGCGGCGGCATCGGGCAGGTCTGGCCGTTGACGACCAACCCACCGGTGGCGACCGGCGACGGCATCGCGATGGCCTACCGGGCCGGCGCGGTGGTCCGCGACATGGAGTTCACCCAGTTCCACCCGACCGTGCTGTGGATCGACCCCGCCCACCGGGTCCCCGGCGACCGCGGTGTGCTGGTCTCCGAGGCCGTCCGCGGCGAGGGCGCGGTGATCGTGGACCACGCGGGACGCCGGGTGATGGCCGGGCTGCACCCGCTGGCGGACCTGGCGCCGCGCGACGTTGTGTCGGCCGCCATGCAGGCCCACATGACCCGCACCGGGGAGGAGCACCTCTTCCTCGACGCCCGGGACTTCGGCGAGCGCACCTGGGTGCAACGGTTCCCGTCGATCCTGCAGCTGTGCCGCGATCGCGGCGTCGACCCGGTCACCGAGCCGATCCCGGTGCGCCCGGGCGCCCACTACCTGTGCGGTGGCATCGCCGCCGACCTGGACGGGCGGACCAGCGTGCCCGGCCTGTACGCGGTCGGCGAGGTCGCCGCGACCGGGGTCCAGGGGGCCAATCGGCTGGCGTCGAACTCGCTGACCGAGGGGCTCGTCGCCGGCGACCGGGTCGGTGCGCTGCTGGCGGCCGCCTGGCGCACCGGCACCCTGACCGCCCCCGCCCCGCGGACCACCGGCCCGGAGCGCCGGTCGGCCCATCCCGGCACCGCCACGCTGCTCGACCCCGCCCACCGCGACCGGCTGCGCGCCATCATGGACCGCGGCGTGGAGGTCTCCCGCACCGGCGCCGCCCTGGCCGGTGCGCTGGCCGCGCTGGCTGACCTGCCGTCCCTCGGCACCGACGTAGGCACCGGCACAGGCCCGAGCACCGGTGCAAGTGGTGCGGGCGCCGACGCGAGTGAGGGCACCCACGCCGACGCGCGGCCTGCCGCACCGAGCGACGTCCGGCTCGACGACGACATCGTCGACATGACGAACCTGCACACCGTTGCCACGCTGGTCGCCACCGCGGCGATGCTGCGGACCGAGTCGCGCGGCTGTCACCGGCGCGCCGATCATCCGCAGCCTGCCGAGGACTGGCAACACCACCTGTGCCTGGCCCTCGGCCCCGACGGCAGCCCCGCCGTCACCGTCCAGCCGCTGGGCAGCGGCACAACCTCCGGGCATCCGGCCCGGACCATCCACCTGCAGGAGGCCCTGGCATGACCGAACCGTTCCCCTGGCCGCAGGAGGTCACCGTCGCACTGACGGGCGCAGGTCTCGATCCGCGGCTGGTGGCCGAGATCGCGGACCGTACGCTCGCCGAGGACCTCTCCTGGGGGCCGGACGTCACCTCCGAGGCGACGCTGCCCGCGGCCGCGACCGGCACCGCCGATGTGCTGGCCCGCCGGCCCGGCTGCCTGGCCGGCGTCCCGGTGGCTGCGGCGGTGCTGCACGCCGAGGCCGCCCGGGAGGGCACCCAGGTCGAGGTCCGCACCGTACGCGCCGACGGTGACCGGGTCGCGCCGGGCGACCTGGTGGTCACCGCCACCGGGCCGCTGCGCACCCTGCTGACCGGTGAGCGCAGCATGCTGAACCTGCTCTGCCAGCTCTCCGGGGTCGCCACCGCGACCGCCGCCTGGGCCGACGCCCTGGCCGCCACCTCGACCAGGGTCCGCGACACCCGCAAGACGGTGCCCGGGCTGCGCGTCCTGCAGAAGTACGCGGTGCGCTGCGGCGGCGGGGTGAACCACCGGATGGGCCTGGGGGACGCCGCACTGATCAAGGACAACCACATCGCCGCCGCCGGCTCGGTGGCCGCCGCGTACGCCGCGGTGCGCCGTCATGCCCCGGGGATATCGGTCGAGGTGGAGTGCGACACCCTGGCCCAGGTGGCCGAGGCGATCGAGGCCGGTGCCGACCTGCTGCTGCTCGACAACATGGATCCGGCCACGGTGCGGGCCGCCGTCGGGCTCGCGCGCCCGGCCGGGGTCCGCACCGAGGCGAGCGGCGGGCTGACCCTGGCCGACGCCGCCGCGTACGGCGCCACCGGTGTCGACTACATCTCAGTGGGGGCACTGAGCCACTCCGCGACGGTGCTCGACCTCGGCTTCGACCTGCGGGTCCACTGACCCGTCTCGGGCCGACCGACCCACCTCGGATCGACCTGCCGCGGGCCGACCGACCCACCTCGGCCCCACCCGTCTCGGACCGTGACGAAGGACACGATCCGGTCACGCCGAACAGGGCGTTTCTGCAGACAGCCGCGCCCCACCGGAGGCAGACTTGAGCCACGCAGATTTCCGGCGAAAGGTGAACCATATGGCTGACAGCACGCAGAACGCCGAGGCGATGTGTGAGTGCGGATGCGGAGCGACTGTAGCCGCCTGCACCTGCCCGAACTGCGACCACAAGGCGAAGTCCTGATCCCGACGTCAGTCATCGGGGGCCGTTCCGACCACTGTCGGGCACGGCCCCCGATGCATGTGCCCAGTGCACGTTGACCTCAGCGCCTGTGACCTGACACGCAGCGCCTGTTGACACCCAGCACCTGTTGACACCCGGTGCCTGTTGACGGCATGGCGCCCCGATGCAGATCGACGCGGTCATTCCCCCCAGAAGAGCCGTTCGACGACGCCGCGCGCCCGGTGGGTGACCTCGCCGTAGTGCGCCTTCAGCGGGCCCGATCCGTCGAACCCCATCGCCGCCGCCACCGCCGCGGCATCCGCCCCGTCGGTCGGCAGCGTGTCGGAGGCCCGGCCCCGGACCAGCATGATGACATTGCGGATCCGGCTGGCCAGTAGCCAGGCCTCCTCGAGCACCGCCGCATCGGCGTGCGACACCAGGCCGAGGTCCCGCTCGGCCCGCAGCGCGGGCAGCGTCCGCGTCGTCCGCAGCTCCGGATGCTCGTACGCGTGCTGCAGCTGGATGAGCTGGACGACCCATTCCACGTCGCTGAGGCCGCCGGGCCCGAGCTTGGTGTGCCGGGAGCGTTCGACGCCGCGTGGCAGCCGCTCGGCCTCCATCCGCGCCTTCAGCCGCCGGATCTCCCGGACCTGCGCCTCGGTGAGGCCACCCTCGGGCCAGCGCAGCGGCTCGACCACCGCCAGCAACTGCTCACCGAGGGCCCGGTCCCCCGCCCCGACGGCGCACCGGACGAGCGCCTGGGCCTCCCAGGTCGAGGACCAGCGCCCGTAGTAGGCGCGGTACGACTCGAGCGAGCGGACCATCGGCCCACCCTTGCCCTCCGGGCGCAGGTCCGCGTCGATCTCCAGCGCCGGATCGGCACCGGGCTGATGGAGCAGCTCGCGCAACCGGGTGACCGCGGCGATGGCACGCCGCTGGCTCTCGGGGTCGTCGGCGTCCTCCATCACGAACATGCAGTCGGCGTCGGAGGCGTACGACATCTCACCGCCGCCCCACCGGCCCATCGCCATCACCGCGATGGCCGGCAGCGGCTCGCCGCGCTGCTCCGCCTCCCGGGCGACCACCTGCAGGGCCGCACCCAGCGTCGCGGCGGCCAGGTTGGCGAGGGCGTCACCGACCCCCTCGACGTCGATCCGGTGCAGGATGTCGGCCATCGAGACCCGGAGCAGTTCGGCGCGCCGCAGCGCCCGGATCGCGTCGGTCGCGGACCGGGCATCGTCGTGGCGGAGCGCGGCGGCGGTGAAGTCCGACACCAGCTTGTCCAGCGGGCGGGGCAGCTCCTCCCCCTCATCGGCGAGGATCTGCACCGACTGCGGGGACCGCAGCAGCATGTCGGTGGCGTACCGGCTGGTGGACAGGACCAACGCCAGCCGTTCGGCCATGGCGCCGCCGTCGCGCAGGGCGCGCAGGTACCACGAGGTCCGGCCGAGTCCCTCGGAGACCTTGCGGAACGCCAGCAGCCCGGCGTCCGGGTTGGGGCCGTCGGCCATCCAGCCGAGCATCGCCGGCAGGATCTGCCGCTGGATCTCCGCCTGCCGGGTGATCCCCTGGGTGAGCGCCGCGAGGTGCGTCATCGCGGCCTTCGGGTCGGCGTAGCCCAGGCCCCGCAGCCGGTCCTCGGCGCCCTGCGCGGTGAGCCGCAGCCCCTCGGTGGTGATCTGCGAGACGGCCTCCAGCAGGGGCGAGTAGAACACCCGCTGGTGCAGCCCGACGACCCGCCGGGAGCTGTCCCGCCAGGCCTTGACGATGTCCTCGGCGGGCTTGCGGCGGAAACCCAGGGACCGCCCGAGACGGCGCAGCCCCGCCTCGTCATCGGGGAGCAGGTGCGTACGGCGCAGCTTGTAGAGCTGCACCCGGTGCTCCATCGTCCGCTGGAAGCGATAGGCGGCCGCCATCTCGGCGCCGTCCTCGCGGCCGACGTAGCCGTGCTCGACCAGGGCCCGCAGACCGGGCAGGGTGCCGGGCTCGCGGAGCCGGTCGTCGGCGCGGCCGTGGACCAGCTCGAGCAGCTGCACGGTGAACTCGGTGTCACGCAGGCCGCCCTCGCCGAGCTTGATCTCGCGGCCCTGTTCCTTGGCGGGGATGAGCCGGACGACCCGCTTGCGCATCGCCTGCACGTCGTGGACGAACCCCTCGCGGCCGCCGACCTGCCAGACCATCGGTGAGACCAGGTCGACGAACGCCTTGCCGAGGTCCCGGTCGCCGGCGGCCGGCCGGGCCTTGAGCATCGCCTGGAACTCCCAGGCCTTGGCCCACTTCTCGTAGTACATGCGGTGGCTGGCGAGCGTACGGACCAGCGGGCCGGCCTTGCCCTCGGGGCGCAGGGCCGCATCGACCGGCCAGATCGTGCCGACCCCGGAGTGCGCCGAGCAGACCCGCTGCAGTGCCGAGGCCAGCTTGGTCCCCAGGGTCGCCAGGGCGTCGCCGCCGAGCGGCGGCACCCCGTCCAGCGCCGGGGCGGGCTCCACGACGTAGAGCACGTCGACGTCGGAGACGTAGTTCAGCTCGCGCGCCCCGGTCTTGCCCAGAGCCACCACGGCCAGCCGGAGCCGGGCCGCCTCCTCGGCGCCGATCTGGCCGCGGGCGACGGCCAGGGCGGACTCCAGCACCGCGTCGGCGAGGTCGGACAGCTCGGCGGAGATCGTCGGCTGGATGGCCACCGGGTCGGCGGCGCACAGGTCACGCGCCGCGATCCGCAGCAGTGCCGAGTGGTAGGCGACGCGCAGCTCGTCGCCGCTGAGCCGGGTCGCGACCGGTGCCGGGGACGCCTCGTCGGCCCCGACGGCCGACAGCAGCCGGGATCGCAGGGTGGCGGCGGGGGTCCGCTCCAGCGGACCGGACAACAGGTCGATGTGGCCGGGGAAGCGGAACAGGTGCTGCTGGAGACCGAGGCTGGCGCCCAGGACGTGGACGAGACGCCGGGCCAGGTCGGGATCGTCGACCATCCGGGCGGGCAGGTCGGGCTGCTCCTCCACGAGACGGTGCAGACCGGTGAGGGCGAGGTCGGGGTCCGCGGCGTCGGTGAGCAGCTCGAGACAGGCCTCCGCACCGGTGGGCCAGCCGCCGAGCAGAAGCTCGGCCCGTCCGGCGTCGGAGAAGCCGAGACGTGCCAGTCGCCCGACGGTGGTCTCCAGCCGATCCATGCCTCGCATCGTACGTCCTGCCGTGTCGTCGTCCCGGTGGTCCGGCCCAGGCTGCAGCGTACGACACACCCTTCGGCCCCCACGGCCGCATCGCCACGCCACGGTCATCCGCGCGGGGTAGCGTCGCTGCGGTGACATCGACGATCAAGGCCCAGCGCCGGACCCAGAAACTGCGTCGTACCTTCGCCGAGGCACTGCGGACCGTGGCGGACGTCGTCGTCGGGCTCACCCCGGCCGAGCACGCCCTGCCGATCCACCCGGACCGGGACATCCACCTGCTGTGCACCGAGGCGCTGAGGCGGCTGACCGAGGTGAGGGGCGACCTGCACCTGTCGTCGACCGGGCACTCGGTGGCCCGGCCGTCGACCACCTCGCCCTCGGCCACCCGCCCCACCACCACCCGGCCGGTCGACCTGGAGCGGTACGCCGCCCAGCTACGATCCTCCGGGGACCACCACGACGGTGTCCTCGACACCGCCGGACACGACACCGCCGGACACGACACCGCGGCCGTACCGGCCGAGGACCTGGTGGCGGTCATCGAGGACCTCGTCGCCGGGCTGCTCGACGGTGACCTGCCACCGCTGGTGGACACCGGCGCGGGACAGCTCAGCCTGCTCGACTTCCTGCGGGTGCAGGTGCTGGAGATCGTGCTGTTCCACGACGACCTGGCCCGGGTCCTCGGGCAGGGCGGGCGGGCGGTCGCGGCCCCGCCCGTCGAGGCGACGGCGAGCGCGGTCCGTACGTTGGCCGACATCCTCGCCGCCCGGGCCCCGGGTAAGGCGATCGAGGTCCGCATCCCGCCGTACGCGGCGGTGCAGATCGGCGATCCCGCCCGGGCCGCATCGGGCGTCGCGCTGGTCCCCGAGCCCGCCCACACCCGGGGCACGCCGCCGGCGATCGTCGAGACCGACGCGACCACCTTCCTGCGGGTGATGAGCGGGCGACTCGACTGGGCCGACGCCGTCGCCCGGCATGCGATCAGCGCGTCGGGCCTGCGCACCGATCTGTCCCCGCTGCTGCCGCTGGTCGCCTGATCGCCCGGCCACGGCGACCGCCCCGCGCGGAAGGCGACAGCCCCGAGGGAAGGGGTCAGCCCCGAGGGAAGGGGTCAGAGGTTCGGCAGCATCGTGTCGAGCTCGTAGGCAGTCACCCGGTGGCGGTAGGACTCGAACTCGGCGCGCTTGTTGCGCAGGAAGAACTCGTACACATGGGTGCCGAGCGTCTCGGCGACCAGCTCGGAGCCCTCCATCACCTCGATGGCCTCCTCCAGGCTGCGCGGCAGGGTCCTGATGCCGAGCATCCTGCGCTCCCGCTCGGTCAGCGACCAGACGTCGTCCTCGGCCTCCGGCGGCAGCTCGAGCTCGCGCTCGATGCCGTCCAGGCCCGCCGCCAGCGCCAGGGCGTACGCCAGGTACGGGTTGGACGCCGAGTCGATGGAGCGCAGCTCGACACGGGCCGAGCTGCCCTTGGTCGGCTTGTACATCGGCACCCGGACCAGGGCGGAACGGTTGTTGCGACCCCAGCTGATGAAGGACGGGGCCTCGTCGCCGTGCACCAGACGCTTGTACGAGTTGACCCACTGGTTGGTGACCGCGGTGATCTCGGCGGCATGGGCCAGCAGACCGGCGATGAAGTGCCGCCCGGTCTTGGAGAGGTTGTACTCCGCCGACGCGTCGTGGAAGACGTTGTTGTCGCCCTCGAACAGGGACATGTGGGTGTGCATGCCCGAGCCCGGCTCGTCGGTGAACGGCTTGGGCATGAACGTCGCCCGTACGCCCTTGCTCATCGCGACCTCCTTCACCACCACCCGGAAGGTCATGATGTTGTCGGCCATCGACAGGGCGTCGGCGTAGCGCAGGTCGATCTCCTGCTGGCCCGCCCCCGCCTCGTGGTGGGAGAACTCGACCGAGATGCCCATCTGCTCGAGCATGGTGATCGCGGCCCGGCGGAAGTCGGTGCCCTGCGGCTGGGCGGTGTGGTCGAAGTAGCCGGAGTGGTCGATCGGCGTCGGCTCCCGGCCGGTCTGACGCTCCGCCTCGATCAGGAAGAACTCGATCTCCGGGTGACAGTAGAACGTGTAGCCCATGTCCGAGGCCCGCGACAGGGCGCGCTTGAGCACATAGCGCGGGTCGGCCCAGGACGGCGACCCGTCGGGGTGGCGGATGTCACAGAACATCCGGGCCGTCCCGCCGGCCTCCTCGCGCCACGGCAGCAGCTGGAAGGTGGACGGGTCGGGGTGGGCGACCATGTCGGATTCATACACGCGGGCGAAGCCCTCGACCGCCGACCCGTCGAAGCCGATGCCCTCGTCGAACGCGCCCTCGAGCTCGGCGGGAGCGATCGCGACGGACTTCAGGAACCCCAGCACGTCGGTGAACCAGAGACGTACGAATCGGACATCGCGCTCCTCGAGCGATCGGAGCACGTACTCGGTCTGCTTGTCCATGCGGACAGTCTGCCGCTAATCGTGTTTCAGTGGTGTGTCGACCGGCCCAGTGGAATGACCGACTGAGCGGTGATACACAGCCCAGTGGAATGACCGAGTGAACGGTGATACACAGCCCGGTGGAACAACGTCCGCGGTCGATCCCCGTGGGTCGATCCCCCCGGCCACCCCGAGTACAGTCGAGCCGTGACCCAGAGGCGCCTACGGGCTTGGAGCCGGAGCCGGGACGAACGTCCCGCGCCGTGGGCCGTCCTGCCCCGCCCCCGGTCACAGTCCCCGATGCCGGGGCGGGCCCGACCGGTGTCCGTGCCCACCTCCCGGTCCTCGTCCGGACCGGCCCGGTCCACGTCGGGGCCGGGGTCCCGGCCCGGGTCCCCGGCGCCGTCGCAGGCGCCGCCACAGACACCGCCGCAGACGCTGACACCGTCCGAGCAGACGGTGGTCGGCCCGTGGGCCCTGCGTGCCTCGTCGTTCCCGCGCCCGTCCTCCACCGCGTCGGCGTCCCGACCGTGGCCGCAGGGTTCGGCGGCCAGGCCCCGCACGACCATGCCGCCGGCACCCTCACCACGCCGGTTCCAGGAGCCGGCGACCCGTACGCCCCCCGTCACCGCCGGCCGGGGCCCGACCCGGACCGGGCAGCCGGGCCCCGCCGATCAGCGCTCGCCGCTGCACCTGGTCGAGCCGGTGGGCCAGGTGTCGCCACCGGAGCCGTCCCCCTCCGACGTGACCGCGACGAACCCCCAGGTGGTGCCCCTGGGCGGCGGACTCGCCCTGGTCGCCGTGGGTCAGTGGGACGAGGACACCTCGACGATCCGGATGCCGAAGTTCACCGACACCCCGGCGCCCCGGGACGAGCCCGATCCCACCGGGACCACGTCGGGCCCCACCGGGGCCACGTCGGCGTCACGACCGGCCCCGTCCCGGAGCCCGTCGTCGCCCGAGGCTCCCCGGCCCTGGCACGACGCGCGACCGGACGACCACTCGCCGACCCCCTGGCGGCGCTGACCACAGCACGCCGGCGGCCGTCACCGCCCCGCCCGGTCGTCCTTGTCGTCGTCCTCGTCCTCGTCGTTCCAGCGCGGGTCCTCGTCCCAGGCCTCGTTGCGCTCCTGGACCCGCTCGAGGGCGTGCGTGGCCTCCTCGCGCGTCCCGTAGGGCCCGAGACGGTCGGCCGCCCGGCAGCCTCCGTAGCGTTCCACCGCGTGGTGCTTCATGCAGTACCACCAGGTGTCCTCCAGTTCGGTCACGATGTCCTCCCTGCAGCAGGTTCGGCGGCACGTCAACGTGCCCGGTTCCAGCATGGCACCGCCCCGCACCGCCCACACCCGTCCCGGCACTCGTCCCGCATCCCGCCCGTCGTACGTTCCACCCGTCGTACGTTCCATCCGTCGTGACCGCGTCGGGCCTCCTGGCCGACCGTCGCGCGTCGTACCCGGACCACTCGGGATCGACCCCGACTCGTCACCGGGAACGGGATGGTCCGCCGAGTAACCTGTGCCACGTGACGCCCATGAAGCAGTATCCCGTGACCCCTGTCCTCCATGTGCCGGCCGGCATCGACCGGCCCGAGTACGCCGACAAGGCGAAGGACGACCCCACGATCGATGTGTACACGGGCTCCGACGTGCAGAGCGCCGAGACCATCGAGAAGATGCGCGAGGTCAGCCGGATCGCCGCCAACGCGATGCACGAGGCGGGCCGTGCGGTGGCACCCGGGGTCACGACGGACACGCTCGACCGGATCGCTCACGAGTACATGTGCGACCACGGCGCCTACCCGTCCTCGCTCAACTACCGGGGCTTCCCCAAGTCGATCTGCACCTCGGTGAACGAGGTCATCTGTCACGGGATCCCGGACCAGCGCCCGCTCGAGGACGGTGACATCGTCAAGGTCGACGTCACCGCATACAAGAACGGCGTGCACGGTGACAACTGCTACACGTTCCTCTGTGGTGACGTCGCCCCCGAGGTGGTCGACCTGGTGGACCGGACGAAGGCGGCGATGGACCGGGCGATCAAGGTGGTGAAGCCCGGACGTCGCGTCAACGTCATCGGGCTCACCATCGAGAAGTACGCCAAGCGGTTCGGCTACGGCGTGATCCGCGACTACACCGGCCACGGCGTGCACACCGCCTTCCATTCCGGCCTGGTCATCCCGCACTACGACTCGCCGTTCGCCACCACGGTGATCCAGCCGGGGATGACGTTCACGATCGAGCCGATGATCACCCTCGGCGGCCACGACTGGTACCAGTGGGACGACGACTGGACCGTGCTCACCAAGGACGGCAGCATCTGTGCGCAGTTCGAGCAGACCCTGGTCGTCACCGACGACGGCGCCGAGGTGCTCACCGTCGCAGACGATCCGGTCGTGGATCACTGACCGTTCCCCGTCCGTTAGATTGGGGTGGCAGATCGGGGTGGCGCGCCTCGGCCACCGGCTCCGAAGCGCCGCGGACACCGGCTCCGAAGCGCCCCGGCTCCCCGATCCGGCTCCCTATCCCCGCTCCCCGGCTCCCAGTTTCCCAGGAGGACAACGCGTGGACACGCTCCTCGACATCGTCGGCATCACCAAGTCCTTCGGCAGCAATCGAGCCCTCGACGGCGTCGACCTGTCTGTCGGCCGCGGCGACATCGTCGGCATCGTCGGTGAGAACGGCGCCGGCAAGTCCACCCTGATGTCGGTGCTCTCCGGCCTGCTGCAGGCCGACGGTGGCACGATGCGGCTCAACAATGCACCGTACTGGCCGAAGGACCCCCTCGACGCCCAGTCGCGCGGCGTCGGCATCATCCAGCAGGACTTCACCCTGGACCCGGAGCTGACCGTCGCCCGGGCGATCTTCCGCAACACCTACCAGGCCGATCGTCCGCAGCGCGCGCTCGTCCGCCCGGCCCAGTGGCTGCTCGACGACGCCGCCGTCGGGCTCGACCCCGACACCCCGCTGGGCGAGCTGGCGCACGCCGAGCAGGGTCTGGTGGAGGCCGTCCGCCTCCTCGCGGAGGACGCTCAGCTGGTCATCATGGACGAGGTGGCGGCGACACTGAACGTCAGGGAGATCGACCGGCTCCACTTCATCATCAGCCGCCTCACCCGGCAGGGCCGGTCGGTGCTGTACGTCTCCCATCGGCTGCACGAGGTGCAGGCGGTCGCCACCCGGATCGCCGTGGTCCGCAACGGCCGGATCCCCGAGGTCCTCGACCCGCGTCGGGTCACGACCGAGGAGATCGCCGCCCACATGCGCACCCGCGCGGCCCGGCGGGCCTGGTTCCCCGACCGGATGGACGACGAGTTCGCCCGCGAGGAGGCCGCTGCGGCCACCGACCCGCAGCCGCCGGCCGCCGGTCACCAGCCGTCCGGAGCGTACGCCCCGCAGTCGTACGCTCCCCCGGCGTACACCGCGCCGGGCTCCACCGCACCGATCTCGACACAGCCGGCCTCGACGCAGCCCGCCTCCACCACGTCGTCCCCGACGCAGCCGTACGCCTCTGCGTTCACGCCCACCCGGGCGCCGCAGCACCAGCCCTCGGCCCCTGCGGCCGGCGGAGCGGGGACGTCCTGGGCGACCAGCCCCAGTGCCCCCGGCACGACCTGGACCAAGGTGGCCCCCACCGTCGCGACGGAGGCCGAGCAGGCGATCGTCCGGGAGTCGGCACCCGACCGCGAGGAGCCCGCGGCGCCGGCCCCGGTGGCGGGCCAGGGGCGACGGGCCATCGCCTCCGACGACGGGCGGCTGTACGCCGACGACTCGGTCGATGAGTCCCAGCAGATCGTCCTCGAGATCGACGGCCTGAGCGCCCCCGGGACGAGCGGCACCCCGGTGCACGACATCTCGTTCAGCGTCTTCTCCGGTGAGGTGCTCGGCATCACCGGCGGCCGCCGGGCGGGTCAGGACGCGGTCGTCGGAGCCCTCAACGGCCGCGCCCCCGGCACCTTCCGGACGCTGCGGATCAACGGTTACAACCGCGCCATCGCCTCCCCCGAGGACGCCGCGCGGCTGAAGATCGCCTACCTCGCCGGGCCCGACGAGGAGACCGGCGAGGAGCGGAAGCGCTCCGTCGCCCGCGCGATGATGACCGGTGGCTGGGCCGACGACTCGAGCTTCGAGTCCGAGGTCGAGGGGATCGCCGGCATCCTGGGCGCGCTGGAGAAGTTGCAGTCCGCCACCAAACGGCTCCGCGGTCGACGGGCACTGCGACACGGCGAGAAGCCGGAGAGCGTCGGCTCGACCCTGTCCGGTGGCCAGCAGCAGATGCTCCTGTTGGACGAGCTGATGACGCAGGAGGCGGACGTCCTGATCGTCAACGAGCCGGGCCGCGGTCTCGACTTCGACGCCCGCGCGATGATGCGGGAGAAGCTGTCCGATGCCGCCGAGAACGGCGCCGCGGTGCTGCTGGTCTCCTCCGACGTCGACGAACTGGTCCGCAGCTGCCGGCGTGTGGTCGTGATGGACCAGGGCCGGATCGCCCGTACGATCGAGGGCACCCCGCCGTCCGCCGACGAGCTGACCGCGGCCCTGACCGAGCTCGGCTGACGGGAGCGGCGATGGCGGCCGACCCCCGCCCGCAGACCCGCTGACCTGCCGAGCCCACCTGCCCCGAGCATCCCGAGAGCTCCCTCAGCGATAGCCGCGGCGTGAGGGTTGGGGGGCATCGTACGTTCAGCGGCCGGCGGGTCTCACGAGCTGGGAGATCCGGCCGCGGGAGACACCGAGGATCGCAGCGGAGTCGGTCACCGAGTGACCGGCCTCGCGGAGGTGGCGCACGACCTCGCGGGACCTGTGGACGCTCAGAGCATCGCGTGATCGCCCGTCCTGACCTCTGGACGCTCGTGGACGCTCTTTGTTCATACAGGTGTTCACACACTTCACCACGTCACTACACGCACCGTTCGGCGTCGTTCCGCCGATCGACACCCACAGGGCACCATCCGGCCGGAGGTGGGGGACGAGTCGAGCTGTAAGCCGGGTTCTGTGACGCCCGAAGGCGCCGACGACCATCTATCTTGGACCGCTGTTGCCAACGGCCTCGCGCGACCTACCCGGGAGCTCGGGCGAGCAGCCCTCGGACGCTCCCTGTCTGGTCTTGCTCCGGGTGGGGTTTACCGAGCCACCCCAGTCACCTGGGGTGCTGGTGGTCTCTTGCACCACCGTTTCACCCTTACCCGCCCGTGAAGGCGGGCGGTCTGCTTTCTGTGGCACTGTCCCGCGGGTCACCCCGGGTGGGCGTTACCCACCACCCTGCTCTGCGGAGCCCGGACTTTCCTCAGCACTCGCGTGCCGCGGCCGTCCGCTCGACTCGTCCGACGGACCACTCTACGCCACTGCGGCCGTACCGCCACCATCGCCCGCCGCCCCGGCCGATCACCCGTGAGCTCGGGTATCAACCCCTGAGCACGGGTGCCCATTCCTGCGCGCCCGTCGATCATCCGACCAGGCTGAACTCCGTACGTCCGGCGGCGATGTCGACCCGGTCGAGGCGTACGCGCAGCCGCTCCCCCAGCGGTGGGGTGCCGACCACGTCGGCCTCGACGGCCGGCTTGCTGATCATCACCCGGGCCCGTTCCGGCGCCTTCCCGCGCCGCTCGATCACCGTGCCGACGAACTCCTGGCCCACCCGGCCGGACAGCGTCAGCGCTTCGGTCATGTCGATGATCGTGTGCTCGAACGTCGCGGCGCGGTTGTTCGAGGCGTTCATCTCCTCCGGCAGCCGTTCGTACGCCGCCAGCACCCACTCCGGCACCGGCCGGCCGGCGCACAGCGCGACACAGGTCTCCTCGGCATAGCGGTCGACGAGCCGGCGCAGCGGCGCGGTGACGTGGGAGTACTCGGTCGCCAGCGCCGCGTGCACGTCCAGCAGCGGATGGGTCCCCACGAACGCGTCGTAGTCGGCACCGCGGAACAGCATCGTCGCCGCGTAGCCCATCGCGGCGGCCTCGGGGAGGTTCATGTCGAGGGTGCGGATGAAGTCCGGGTAGGCCTGCTCGGTCGGCCAGGGGATCTCCAGAGCGGCGGCCGTACGCCGCAGCTTGGCCAACGCGGTCGGTTCGGCGTGCGGCAGGGTGCGCAGGATGCCGACATTGTGGTCGAGCATGATCCGGGCCGCGGACATGCCGGTGAGCAGCGAGATCTGCGCGTTCCAGTCCTCGATCCGCACCGGTCGGCGGAACTTCAACCGCCACCGGCCCGGGGAGCGGACCTCGATCTCCTGCTCGGGAATGGTCAGGCTCACCCCGCCGCGGGCCGCCTCGCGTTCCTCACGCAGCAGCCCCACCTCGCGCAGCAGGTCGAGCGAGTCGTCCGCACGGTCGGTGTCCAGGTCCATCTGGACCTCGTCGTAGCTGAGCTGGGCCCGGGACCGCACCAGCGCCCGGCGGACGCCCTTCTCCACCGTGGCCCCGTCGTGGTCGAGCCGGATCTGCCACAGCAGGGCCGGCCGGGCCTCCCCCGGCAGCAGGCTCGCGGCCCCCTCTGACAGTACCGGCGGGTGCAGCGGGAACCGCCGGTGCGGGGCGTAGAAGGTCTGGCCGCGCCGATGCGCCTCGAGATCGACGGCGTCACCGGGCGCGACGAAGGCGGCGATGTCGGCGATGGCGTACGAGACGAGGTAGCCGGCCCCGTCGCGGGCGATGTGCACCGCCTGGTCGAGGTCGCGCGACCCGGGCGGGTCGATGGTGACCAGATCGAGGTCGGTACGGTCGAGTGGCGGAAGCCGGGGCGAGCGGGCCGCGTGGTCGGCAGCGGCCAGCACCTCGGCGGGGAACCCGTCGGGGATGTTGAGCCGAGCCTGCAGGCGGGCGACACCCTCGACGAGCGCGGACGGGAGGACGCCATGCACATTGAGATGGCGCGCGGGCATGTCCCCACCCTACGCGTGGGGATCCGCAGAGGCGGCCCCTCAGAGCCCCGATTCGGCCGTCCGGACCAGGATCCGGCCGCATTCGGCGCACCGGAGCACGTCGTCGGGCCCCGCCGCCGCGTACGCCCGCAGGTCGGCCGCGTTGGCCTCCAGGCCGCACCCCTCACAGCGGCGGGCCACCAGGGCGGCGGCTCCGGACCCGACGTGCTGGCGGGTCTTCTCGTACAGGGCGAACAGGTCCTGCGGGAGGTCCTGGAGGATCTCCGCCCGGACCGCGAGCTGGCCCTTGGCCTCGGTGTCGATCTCCTGGGCGACCTTGGTCCGGGCGGCGACGGCGGCCCTGAGCGCCGCATCCAGGTCGGCACGGCGGCCGGCGACCCGGTCGCGCGCCGTGGTGGCCTCCTCCAGCCGTTCCATCGCCTCGAGCTGGGCGTCCTCCAGCTCACCGATCCGCCGATCCAGGTGGGCGACCTCGTCGACCAGTCCGCGCAGCGCCTTGGCGTCCACGTCGCCGGCATCGATCCTGGCCTGGTCGCGGCGCCGGCGCTCCCGCACCGGCTCAAGATCCGTCTCGGCCCGGCGCTGCTCCAGCTCGCCGTCGGACACCGCGGTCTCGGCCGCGGTCAGCTCGTCGTCGATGGTGGCGAGCTCGGCCTGGATCCGCAGCACCTCCGCATGCTCGGGCAGGTTCTTCCGGCGATGGGAGAGCCGTACGAGAGTGGTGTCGACCTTGTTCAGGTCAAGGAGCCTGCGTTGCACGCTCGCCGGGGCCTTCATCGCCATTCGTCCTCCGCTGTTCCGGTGTGGTCCCCCACTCTATCGACCCGCCGCCCGTCTGCGGCGCATCCGTACGCCCGCGCCGACTCCCGGGCCCGATGCGCGGGTCCCGATGACCGGGGCCCGGGAGCCCGATGACCCGGCCCAATCCCGATCAGCGGAACGCCGCGCTGGCCAGTGGGCTGCCGGTCTGGTCCCATCGACGTGCCCCGCAGCACACCACCTCTGGAGGTCCCATGGCCGACGCCCTGACGTCCGGCGAGCCGATCGGCCGTGCCACCTACGCCCGGCTGGTCGTCGTCCTCGGACTGTTGGCGGCCATCGGGCCGTTGTCCACCGACGTCTACCTACCGGCCTTCCCCGAGATGGCCCGCGAGCTCGGCGCCACGCACAGCCAGATCCAGGCCACCCTGGCCGGTTCACTGATCGGGCTCGGCCTCGGGCAGCTGGTGACCGGTCCGCTGTCCGACGCGCTGGGCCGCCGGCTGCCCGTCATCACGGGGCTGGCGGCGCACGTGCTGCTGTCCATCGGCTGCGCGATGACCGGCGACATCCGGGTCCTGATCGTGCTGCGGGTGCTCCAGGGGCTGGCCGGCACGGCGTCGGCGATCACCGCGATGGCGGTTGTCCGCGACCTGTTCACCGGTGCCCGGGCGGCGACCCTGATGTCGCGCCTGATGCTGGTGATGGGCCTGGCCCCGGTGCTCGCCCCGTCGATCGGCGGGGTGATGCTGCGGGTGATGTCGTGGCAGGGCACCTTCGTCTTCCTCGCCGTCGCCGGCCTGGTGCTGTTGCTGGCCGCGCTGTTCTTCCTGCCCGACACGCTCCCGGCCGAACGCCGGATGGAGCTGCACCCGGCGGCGACGATCAGCGCCTACCTCCGGCTGTTCCGCGATCCGGTGGTGATCGCGATGGTGATCGGCGCCGCCGCGAGCGCGGGCACCCTGTTCAGCTACATCTCCGGCTCGTCGTTCATCCTCCAGGTGCGGTACGGCCTCACCCCGGGGGTCTTTGCGCTGGTCTTCGGCACCATCGGCCTGTCGATGGTCATCGGCGGGCAGCTGAACCCGGTGCTGCTGCGTCGGTACGGCCTGATCAGGACCGAGCTGGGCGCCGCCGTGGCCTCGGTCGTGGTGGCCGGCGTGATGGTCCTGCTGGTCGGGACCGGGGCCGGCGGGGTGGTCGGCTTCGTCGCCCCGCTGCCCTTCGCGATGGCGCTCGTGGCGATCCACAACGCGAACCTCACGGCGATCGCGCTGCACCATCAGGGACGGTCGGCCGGCACCGCCGCCGCGCTGCTCGGCGCGGTCCGGTTCTGCGTCGGCGGCGCCCTCGCCCCGGTCGTCGGCCTGGTCACCCGCGACAGCCCCACCCCGCTGGCGCTGATCCTGCTGGCGACCAGCCTGGTGGGGATGACCGCGTTCCTGGCCGTACGCCCCCGCCTCGCGACGTACCTGGGCTGACCCGGCCCCGCCGCCCCTCGATCCCAATGCCCCCCTCGGGCCCGGTGGCCCGGTCCGGGACCGGTGCCAGAATGGGGGCCATGGCTGAAGACGAGGGAACCACCACCGAGAAGCTGCCGAACCGTCAGAGCCCGTTCTCCGACGCGTTCCGCACATTCATCGTCGACGGGTGGGCCCCGTACTCCTCCGACCTGCCGGCCCGCTTGCCCGCCGCCGACCCGGCGCAGCTGCGCCGCGCCGGCATCGGCGCCGCGTTCCCCGGCGAGCGGCTGGTCATCCCGGCCGGCGGGCTGAAGGTCCGCAACAACGACTGCGACTACCGCTTCCGGCCGCACTCGGCCTTCGCCCACCTGTCGGGGCTGGGCACCGACCGGGAGCCGAACGCCGTGCTGGTGCTGGAGCCCACCGACGACGGCCACCAGGCCACGCTCTACTTCAAGCCCCGGGCGCCACGGACCGACGAAGAGTTCTACGCCAGCTCCCGCTACGGCGAGATGTGGGTCGGCCAGCGCGAATCACTGGACGAGATGGCCGCGATGACGGGGATCGACTGCGCGCCGATCGACCAGCTGCCGGTCGCGCTGGCCAAGAACGCCGGCTCCACCCGGATCCGGATCGTCCGGGAGGCGGACGCCGAGGTCACCCTCCGGGTCGACGGTCTGCGCGAACAGTACGGCCTGCTGGCCGGTGATGACGCCGACCTGCCGAGCCCGGACGACGAGTTCGCCACCGCACTGTCGGAGCTGCGGCTGACCAAGGACGCCTTCGAGATCGACCAGATGCAGGACGCCTGCGACCGCACCGCCGAGGCCTTCACCGAGGTCGTCCGCTCCTTCCCGGACGCGGTCGCCAAGGGCCGCGGCGAACGCTGGGTCGAGGGGGTGTTCGGGCTGTACGCCCGCCACGAGGGCAACGCCGTCGGGTACGACACCATCGCCGCCGCCGGTGACCACGCCTGCACCCTGCACTGGATCCGCAACGACGGCGAGGTGCGCGACGGGGATCTGATCCTGATCGACGCCGGCATCGAGCTGGACACCCTCTACACCGCCGACATCACCCGGACCCTGCCGGTCAACGGCCGGTTCACCGAGCCCCAGCGCAGGGTCTACCGGGCCGTGCTGGAGGCGGCGGATGCGGCGATCGCCGTCTGCCGCCCCGGCACCACCTTCCAGGACGTGCATCGGACGGCCGTCACCGTGCTGGCCCGGCGCCTGCACGAGTGGGGCCTGCTGCCGGTGACACCCGAGGTGTCGGTCTCCCCCGAGGGCGGCCAGCACCGCCGCTGGATGGTGCACGGCACCTCGCACCACCTCGGCATCGACGTGCACGACTGTGCCCTGGCCCGCAACGAGAACTACCGGCTCGGCACGCTGCGCGAGGGGATGATCATCACCGTCGAGCCCGGGCTGTACTTCAAGTCGACCGACCTGCTGGTCCCCGAGGAACTGCGGGGCATCGGCGTACGGATCGAGGACGACGTCCTGATCACCACGGACGGGCCCCGGGTGCTGTCGGACAAGCTGCCGCGCAGACCCGAGGACGTCGAAGCCTGGATGGCCCCACTGTTGAAGGGATAGCTGATGGCCCGGTCGTTGTTCCCCGCCCGCCGCCCCGCCACTCCCGGTCTGCCGGTCCCCGGGCCGATGGACCCGCCGCGTACGCCTCCGGAACGCCCGCGCAGCGACTGGGACGGCGACGACTTCCCCGCCGACATCCCCGACTCGGTGGTGAACTGGGGCTGGTACGTCGACGGGACCCGGCAGGACTGCGAGAGCCTGGCGGAGGCCACCGCGCACGCGCTGGCCGACGAGGGATTCGTCTGGCTCGGCCTGCACGACCCCGACGACGAGGACATGGCGGGTCTGGCCCGCCGGTTCAACCTGCACCCACTGGCCATCGAGGACGCGGTGGAGGGCCACACCCGCTCCAAGCTGGAGCAGTTCGGCCGGACCCTGTTCCTGGTGGTCTCCACGGTGGCGTACGTGCCGCAACGCCAGCCACCGGAGACCTCGGAGATCGTCACCACCGGCCAGATCATGGTCTTCGTCGGCACCGGTTTCGTGATGACGGTGCGCCGTGGGTCGCAGACCTCGCTGAAGCGGCTGCGGAAGGCGCTCGAGAAGCATCCGGACCGGCTGCTCCACGGGCCGGCGTCGGTGCTGTACGGGGTGCTCGACACCGTGGTCGACGACTACCAGCAGGTCGTCAATGACTTCGAGGAGGACATCGACGAGGTGGAGGCGGCGGTCTTCTCCTCGGAGGGCGCCCACGAGGTGGAGCAGATCTACCAGGTCAAGCGTGAGCTGATCGAGTTCAAGCGGGCGGTCGCCCCGCTCGGCGTGCCGCTGCACAACCTCGCCACCCGCCCCTACCGGGCGATCCCGACGGAGGCGCAGGCGTACTTCCGCGAGGTCGCCGACCACCACACCGAGGCCCGTGAGGCGATCCAGTCCTATGACGAGGTGCTGTCGACGATCCTCGCCGCCTCGCTCAACCGGCTGTCGGTCGGGCAGAACGAGGACATGCGCAAGATCTCGGCGTTCGTCGCGATCGCGGCGGTCCCCACCCTGATCGCCGGCATCTACGGGATGAACTTCGACAACATGCCGGAGCTGCACTCCCCGTACGGCTACTTCGTCGTCTGTGGTGTCATCCTCGCCCTGATGACCACCCTGTTCGTACTGTTCCGGCGCAACAACTGGCTGTGAGGACCGGGCCGGGAGAGAACCGGAGGAGCCGGTCGGGAACCGGTCGGGAACCGGTCGGGAGCGGTCGGGAACCGGTCGGGAGCGGTCAGGAACCGGTCAGTGGAAGTCGCGGGAGGTGTGGCGGACGGTGACCGGCAGTGGCTCGAGGTGGTCGGCGACCAGGTTGGTGACCCCCTCGGGTGACCGTTCGAGGATGCCGCGGACGATCAGGCCCGGGGCCTCGCGGATGAGCCGCCGGTAGCGGGCCCAGACCCCGGCGGAGCAGATGACGTTGACCAGGCCGTGCTCGTCCTCGAGGTTGACGAAGGTGACTCCCGAGGCGCTGGACGGTCGTTGCCGGTGGGTGACCAGCCCGGCGACCCGGATCCGGCGACCGGGCTCGGCGGTCCGGACCGCGGCCGAGGTCAGCACGCCGTGCTCGTCGAGGCGTGCCCGGAGATGGGCGAGCAGGTGATCGGACGTCGACAGCCCGGTCGCCCAGAGGTCGTCGTTGAGCACCTCCAGACCGGACGGGTCGTCGAACAGTGGCGGCTGCAGCGGCGCCACCATGCCCGGCAGGGTCCCGGCCTGGTCCAGCGCGGCGGTGCCGGCCCGCCACAGTGCCTGCCGGCGGCTCAGGCCGAGACCGTCGAAGGCCCCGGCGGTGGCCAGCGCCGACAGCTGCTCCTCGGTCAGGCCGGCCCTCCGGGCGAGGTCCTCCGGGGAGACGTACGGCCCGTCGGCGTCACGTTCGGCGACGATGCGCTCGGCCACCTTCCGACCGATCCCCCGGACCGCCGCCAGGCCGAGCCGGACAGCGAAATTGCCGTCCCGGCGATGCCGGGCACCGACATCAGGGGCGGCCGGGTCGTACGCCCCCACCGGCGGTTGCTCGGGGTCGAGGCAGGAGTCGAGCCCGGTGGGGGCCCGGCGCCCGGCCGGACCGGCGGCCCGCCCCCTGTCGGGCGGCCCCGACCCGTCGAGTGACCCTGACTCGTCGACTTGCCCCGACCCATCGGACGGCCCCGGCCCGCCGATCAGCCCCGCCCCGTCGAGGGGCTCCAGATCGGCGTCGACCCCCGAGCACTGCAGGTCGGGCCGGCGTACCTCGACCCCGTGGCGGCGGGCGTCGGCCGTCAGGGTGGCCGGTGAGTAGAACCCCATCGGCTGGGCCCGCAGCAGCCCGGCCAGGAAGGCGGCCGGGTAGTGCAGCTTGAGCCAGGAGCTGGCGTACACCAGCAGCGCGAAACTCAGCGAGTGGGACTCGGCGAAGCCGAAGTTCGCGAACGCCTTGATCTGGGCGTAGAGGTGGTCGGCGGCCGGGCCGGTCAGCCCGTTGCGGGCCATCCCGGCATAGAGCTTCCGCTCCAGCGACTCGATCCGCTCGATCCCCCGTTTGGAGCCCATCGCCCGGCGCAGCAGGTCGGCGTCCTCACCGCTGCACTCCCCGACCGCCATCGCCATCTGCATCAGCTGTTCCTGGAAGATAGGCACCCCGAGGGTGCGCTTCAGCACCGGCTCGAGCTTGGGATGGGCGTACGTGATCGGCTCCTGGCCGAGCTTGCGGCGGACGAACGGGTGCACCGCCCCGCCCTGGATGGGGCCCGGCCGGATCAGGGCGATCTCGATCACCAGGTCGTAGAACCTGCGGGGCCGTAGCCGGGGCAGCAGCCCCATCTGGGCGCGGGACTCCACCTGGAACACCCCGATCGCGTCGGCCCGGCAGAGCATGTCGTAGACCTCCTGCTCCTCCTTGGGGATGGTCGCCAGCCGCCAGGTCTCGCCGGTGCCGGCGGCGATGATGGTGAAGCAGTGCTGCAGCGCGGCGAGCATGCCCAGGCCGAGCAGGTCGAACTTCACCAACCCCATCCAGGCGGCATCGTCCTTGTCCCACTGGATCACCGTTCGGCCGGCCATCCGGGCGTGCTCGATCGGCACCACCTCGCCCACCGGGCGCTCGGTGAGCACCATTCCCCCGGAGTGGATGCCCAGGTGGCGGGGGGCCGTCAGCAGCTGGCCGGCCAGGTCGAGGACGCGTTGCGGGACGCCGGTCGGCTGCTCGGCGGACTCGTCCGAGGGGCCCGGCAGTGACCAGTGGTCGACCTGGCGGGCGAAGGCGTCCTGCTGGCCCGGTGAGTAGCCGAGTGCCCTGGCGACATCCCGGATGGCGTTCTTCGGCCGGTACTGGATGACATTGCAGACCTGGGCGGCACGTTCCCGACCGTAGCGTTCGTACACCCATTGGATGATCTCCTCGCGGCGGTCGGAGTCGAAGTCCACGTCGATGTCGGGTTCCTCGTCCCGCAGCGCCGACAGGAAGCGTTCGAAGGGCAGGTCGTAGCGGATGGAGTCCACTGCGGTGATGCCCAGCAGGTAGCAGATCGCGGAATTGGCGGCCGATCCGCGGCCCTGGCAGAGGATGCCGCGGCGCTGGGCCTCGGCGACGATGTCGTGCACGATCAGGAAGTAGCCGGGGAAGTCCTTGGCCTCGATCACCGCCAGCTCCCGCTCGATCCGGGCCCGGCCGGCGTCGTCCAGTCGGGGGTATTTCTCCGGGACCGCCCGCCGGACCAGTTCCCGCAGCCAGGACATCTGGGTGTGGCCCTCCGGCACCTGCTGCTTCGGCAGTGCGGGCTTGGCCCGGCCCAGCGGGAAGGCCAGTTCGTCGGCGAGCTCCACGGTGCGCTCCACGGCTCCGGGGTAGCGGGCGAACAACCGGCTCATCTCGGCGCCGGAACGCAGGAAGGCCGTCCCGGCGGCCGGCAGCCAGCCGTCCAGATCGTCCAGGCTCCGATTCGCCCGGATCGCCGCGACGGTCCGGGCGAGCAGGTGCTGGGCGGGGGTGGCGTAGTGGACGTTCCCGGTCGCCAGGGTGGGCAGCCCGCGAGCGGCGGCGAGCCCGGCCAGCGTGTCGTTGTGGGTCGAGTCCAGCGGGTGACCGTGGTCGGTCAGCTCGACGTACACCCGCCGGTGGCCGAAGAGCTCGACCAGGGCGTCCAGCTCCCGACCGGCCGCGTCGGGCCCGCCGGCGACCAGCCCTTGGCGTACGGCCCCCTTGCGGCAGCCGGTCAGCACCGCCCAGTGCCCGTCCGCGGCCGCGGCCAGCCCGGCCAGGTCGTAGGTCGGCCGGCCCTTCTCGGCTCCGGCGAGCTGGGCGTCGGTGATCGCCCCGGCCAGCCGGTGGTAGCCCGCCTCACCGGCGGCCAGCACCAGCAGATGGCTGCCGGCCGGGTCGGGTCGGCCGGCCTGCGGGGCGGGCAGGTCCAGCGACAGCTCGGCACCGAAGACGGTCCTCACCCCGGTGGGTTCAGCGGCCTCGGCGAACCGGGTGATCCCGTAGAGCCCGTCGTGGTCGGTGAGCGCCAGCGCGGACAGTCCGAGCCGCTCGGCCTCGACGACCAGGTCGGCCGGTGCGGAGGCCCCGTCGAGGAAGGAGAACGACGAATGGGCGTGCCGTTCGGCGTACGGGACGGCATCCGGGGGTCGGACGACCGGGGGCGGGCGGTAGCGGCCGCGCTTGTGGGAGACCGGGGCGTCCACCCCGGTCGGCGAGGACGGGCCGGGGTCGCTCAGCGTCCGTTCGAGGTCGGTCCAGGGCATCGGCGGGTTGTGGAAGCCCATCAGTCGTGCCTCCCCATCAGTCGTACCTCCCCTCGGCCCACCACTGGCCGTCGTCGTCGCACAGCAGCAGCCAGGCGGTCCGGGTGTCGTCGACCATCTGGAACCGGTGGGCCCGGCGCCGGCGGGCGGGATCCCAGGGGTGTTCGTCCAGCGGCCACGGGCCGGCCCAGGCGGTGATCGACCGCCGCCGACCGGCGTCGATCAGCACAGCGGGCGGTGCCGAGAGGGCACCCCGCCCGTCCACGCCGACCCCGGACCCGTCCGCGGCGAGGACGGCCATGCCGCGGGGATCCTCGAACACGGTCGCCGGCAGCGGTGCCGGCAGGTGACCGGGCCACGGGCGATCCGGCGGCAACGTCGGCACCACCCGGTCGCCCCAGGGGACGAACACCTGCCGGTCGGCCAGCCGACGACCCCCGCCGATCACTGCGGTGACCACGCCGCCCGCCCCCAGCATCGCCTGCACCCGGGACAGGGCGTGGTGCACCCGTTCGTCCGGGCCGGTGCCGAGCAGCCCCGGGGCGTGATGGGCGCTGTCGTCCACCGCGACCGGTTCCAGTCGGACCCGCACCAGGCGGCTGCCGATCCGGCCGCCCGCGGCGGCCTGCACCTGCCAGCGGACCCGGTCGACCACGGCTGCCGGGTCGAACGCCCCCGGATGTCCCCACACCCGGTCGGCGTGCTCGCCCTCCTCGGCCGTCAGCTCCACCCGCAGCTCGGTGCACACCAGGTGGTGCCCCGCCAGTCCGGCGACGAACTCCTCGGCGGTCCCCCGGACGGCGAAGGCGACCTGGTCGATCAGCTCCAGAGGTGGGGAGAACTCGACCGTCCGGGTCAGATCGACCGGCGGGATGCGCGGCTGCACGGCACGGGGGTCGCGGCCACCGGCCAGGGCATGCAGCCTGGCGCCGCGCTCGCCGAAGCGATCCCGCACCATCCGCACGTCGAGCGCGGCGAACTCCCCCAGCCGGCGGACGCCGAGCCTCGGCAACAGGCCGGCCAGCTCGGCGTCGCCGAGCCGGTTCACCGGCAGGGACGCGAGGAAGTCAGCCGCTTGCCCCGGGGGGACGATGCGGATCGGCTCGGGGTCGTAGGCGGCCTGCTCGGCGGTGAACATCCCGTCGGCGATCCCGGCCTGCACTGCGGCCACCCCGGCCGCCGCCATGGCGGCCAGCAGAGCGGCAACGGCCGGTTGCTCACCGCCGTAGTACCGGGCCGGGCCCCGCATCCGGAGCGCCACCAGCCCGGCGCGGATCACCTGGACACCCGGACTGACCTGTTCCAACCGGTCCACCAACGGCGCGAACAGTCGATGGTCCCGGTCGGCGTCGGCCGACACCACCCGCAGCGTCGGGCAACACGCCTGGGCCTCCCGGCGTCGCTGGCCCCGGCGTACTCCGTCGGCATGGGCGGCCGCGGAGCAGGAGACCACGTGGTGGGCCTCGACCACGGCGACCGGGTCGTCGGTGCTGCCCCCCTCGGCCCAGGCCCAAGCGGTCACCGGCCACTCGGGGAACCACAGCACGCAGCAGCGGATCGGCCGATCCTCCGCGGCCCGGCCCGTCGCGGCCCGATCCGTCGCGGCCGCGGCCCGATCCGTCGCAGGCTCACCCGGTGCCGCCATCACCCCACCGCCTTCAGCTGCCCGGTGCTGGGTGCCTGCCCGGTGGCCTGCCCGACGGCCGTCAGCGACCCCTTGGTCGTCGCCTGCCCGGTGGTCGTCGGCTGTCCGGCGGCGGGAACCGGCGGCGCCGTCCCCAGCCTGCCGTCGGGGCCGGGCAGCAGCAGCCGGGCACTGTGCAGCCCGGGGATGCGCCGGGAGGTGACGGTCAGGGTCACGTCCCGTCCGGTCAGGTAGCCGTGGCCGACCCCCACCCCTGACCAGTGCGGCGTCTCCACCCGCAGCGCTGCCTCGGCCCGCGGCCACTCCCCGACCACCAGCAGCGTCGCCTCCCGGTCCCACAGTCGCGCCGCCAGCCGGGCGGCGTCCGCCGGACGCACCGCCCCGCCGGGACGTACGGCGATCACGCCCAGCACCTCGGCCAGCGCGGCGACCACCGCCAGCCACCGGTCCCCGGGCCGGGGGACCAATGCCAGCCGGTCCAGCACCACACCGGCCTGGCCGGCCGCTTCCACCCCTACCTCCGGCAGGCCCACCATCCCGCACCAGACCCCGGCCCGTGACGGCTCGGCCAGCAGGGCGAGCAACAGGGCGCCGGCATCGTCCAGGGTGTAGGCGGATCCCGCCCGCAGCCCGGCATCCGGCAGCAGGCGGGCGAGTTCAGGGGGCGCGGCGAACACCCGCTGTCGGGGCCGTTCGACCCGGGTGTCCACCTGGGCGCGCAGCTGCCGGATCAGTTCCGGGGTCGGCGAGGCAGCGGCCGCAGGACGAGAGGACACTCCTCCATGATCGAACGGGTGTTCGATTCAGTCAAGACCGGTGCTCAGCAGGACAGCCGACAGGCCGCGTCCTGGGTGCGTGAGCCGGGCGGACGTTGGGTGACCTCGCCCACCGACCAGGACCGGAGGCCGGGTCCCGGGCCGACAGACGGACGACCCGACAGACGGACGACCCGTCAGGCGAACGGCCCGCGGAACTCCTGGCGACGTCCGGCGGGCATCTCGGCCAGCAGCTCGCGGGCCTTCATCACCACCTTGTGCTCACACAGCACCTCGTAGCGGGTGGCGAAGGTCTGGGTGATCGAGGTGAAGTCCCGTCTGCCCCGGGTGAAGGCATAACCGATCAGGGCGAAGACGACGCTGATCACCACCCCGACCCCGACGCCGATCGCGGCCAGCATGTACGGGTTCGACTGGGGAGGGTAGAAGATCATCGCCATGATGCCGAACAGCAGGCCGATCGACAGGCCGTTGGCCAGGCCCCGGTTCACCACCGTGGCCCAGTCGCGGCGGCCGGTGACCCGCTCGACGGACCGCAGGTCGGTGCCCACGATCGCCAGGTTCTGCACCGGAAAATGGTGGTCGGACAGGTAGTCGACGGCCCGCTGGGCCTCCTCGTAGGTGCCGTACGTCCCCAACAACTGGGGGAACTGCAACTCGAAGGGCGAGCCGAGCCGGCCGGACGGATCGGGCAGGGACATCTCAGACCTCCTCATCGGCGGGGGTCACGGTGAGACCGGCCGCGCGGCCCCGCGCCGCGACCACGGCGGCGAGCTTCATCCCCGCCTCGTCGACCATCTCGTCGTCCACCCCGATCGCCCCGACCGCGCCACCGGCCGCGGAGGTGGCCGCCGCGTAGCGGGCCATGATCCGCTCCGCCCGGTCGTACGCCGCCTGGTCCGGGGAGAAGACGTCGTTGCCGGCCGCGACCTGGGCCGGGTGCAACACCCACTTGCCGTCATAGCCCAGCGCCGCGGACCGACGGGCGGCCGCGGTGAAGCCCTCCACGTCACGGATCGCGACGTACGGCCCGTCGATCGCCGCGATACCGTGGGCCCGAGCGGCGACCAGGATCGACATCAGCACGTGGTGGTAGGCGTCGGCGAGCTCATAGCCGGCGGGCTGGGCACCGACGTTGAGACTCGGCATGCCCATCGAGGCGGCGAAGTCACCCGGCCCGTAGACCAGCGACTGCATCCGCGGCGAGGCCCCGGCGATCGCCTCGGCGTTGAGCAGGCCACGGGCGTCCTCGATCTGGGCCTCGATCCCGATCCGGCCGACCGGCAGCCCGTGGGTCCGCTCCACCTGGGTCAGCAGCAGGTCGAGGGCGCGGATGTGGTCGGGGCCCTGGACCTTTGGCAGCACCAGCGCGTCGATCCGGTCGCCGGCGCCGCCGACGACCTCGATCACGTCGTTGTACGTCCACTCGGTGGTCCAGTCGTTGACCCGGACGGTGACGGTCGGGGCCGTCCAGTCGCGGTGCAGGTACTCGATCACCCGGCCGCGGGCCTCGGCCTTGGCCGCGGGGGCCACCGCGTCCTCCAGGTCGAGGAAGACCGCGTCGACCCCGATCCCGAGGGCCTTGGTGAGGAAGCGGTCGCTGGAACCGGGCACCGCGAGGACGGTGCGGCGGATGGCAGGGCTGTCGGCGGTTGTCACACCCCAACCCTAGGCCCCGGGCGGAGCAGCACGATACTCTCCCCCACGTGAGCCCCAGCAGCACCTCCATCTTCGTCTCCCGACTGCGCCGGATGCCCGTGATGGACACTGCCGGCGACAAGCTCGGGACGGTCCGCGACGTCGTCGTCCAGGTGCGGTCCGCCGGACGCGCCCCGCGGGCCAAGGGGTTGGTGGTCGAGCTGTTCGCCCAGCACCGTGTCTTCGTCCCGATGGTGCGGGTCCGGACGATCTCCGCCCTCCAGGTGACCATCTCCGGGGTGCTCAATACCCGGCGGTTCGAGCGGCGTGAGTCGGAGATCCTCATCCTGCAGGACCTCTTCGACTCCCAGGTCCGCCGCCGCGACGCGGACCGGCCGTCGTGGGTGTACGACGTGTCGATCCGCCAGGCCCGGTCGCACGACTGGGAGATCGACGAGGTGGCACTGCGCGCCTCCACCGGGCCGTTCGCCCGGCGGACGTACGACACCATCGTCGACTGGAGCGACGTCGACGTCTTCGTCGTCGGGACCGGCCGTTCCACCCGCGAGGTGCTGGCCCGGCTGGAGGACATGAAGGCCGCCGACGTCGCCCGCGAACTGCACGACATGACCCCGCAGCGGCGCGGCGAGATCGCCGCCGCCCTGGACGACGAGTCGCTGGCCGACGCGCTGGAGGAGCTGCCCGAGGACGTCCAGGTCGAGCTGATCCAGGCGCTGGAGGTCGAGCGGGCCGCCGACATCCTGGAGGAGATGAACCCCGACGACGCGGCCGACCTGGTCGCCGAGCTCACCCCCGAGGTGGCCGAGCAGCTGCTCGACCGGATGGAGCCCGAGGACGCCCAGGACGTCCGCCGGCTGATGACGTACGGCGAGTTCACCGCCGGTGGCCTGATGACCCCCGAGCCGGTGATCCTGGCCCCCGACGACACCGTCGCCATCGCGCTGGCACGGGTGCGGGTCGAGGACATCACCCCCGCGCTGGCCGCGATGGTGTACGTCTGCCGGTCGCCGCTGGAGGCCCCCACCGGCCGGTTCCTCGGCGCGGTGCACGTCCAGCGGCTGCTCCGCGAGCCGCCGTCGGTGTACGTGTCGGGGCTGGTCGACACCGACCTCGAGCCGCTGCAGCCGGGCGCCCACATCTCCACCGTCAGCCGGTACTTCGCCACGTACAACCTGGTCTCTGCCCCGGTGGTGAACGAGGACCGCCAGTTGCTCGGCGCGGTCACCGTGGACGACGTGCTGGACGCGATGCTGCCCGACGACTGGCGCAGCGACCAGATGGACGGCCTCGCGCCGAGCGAGGCCCACTGGGCGGCGGAGCGGGTCACCCGCGACCTCGAGCTGCGGCGCTCCCGGCGCCAGGGAAAGGGGCCCACCGATGGCCGATGACCGTCTGAACACGCCCGGACGGCAGTCCCGCTGGCTGCGCAGCTCCGACCAGGACAGCGACGCCTTCGGCCGGTTCGCCGAGACCTTCGCCCGGTGGATGGGCACCCCCGCCTTCCTCGGCTGGATGAGCGTCTTCGTGGTGGTGTGGTGCGCCCTCAACGTGGTGGGCATCTTCGGCCTGCGGTGGGACCCGTACCCGTTCATCCTGCTGAATCTGTTCTTCTCCACCCAGGCCTCGTACTCGGCCCCGCTGATCCTGCTGGCCGAGAACCGGCAGACCGACCGGGACCACGTACGTCTCACCGAGGACCGCAAACAGGCCGCGCAGAGCCGGGCGGACATGGACTTCCTGGCCCGCGAGATCGCTGCCCTGCGCTCCTCGGTCAGCGACATGGCGACCCGCGACTACATCCGCTCGGAGCTGCGCTCCGAGCTGCGTGAGCTGCTCGCCGAGCTGGACGAGGAGCGCACCGGATCGGAGGATCTGACGGCATCCGACCGCGGCTGAGCGAGTTGGCGCCAGCGGTTAGCCTGTGGACCATGCCAGATGTCGTGACGACTCCCCCGGACCACCCGCTGATGCCGGCCGTCGAGGCCTCGCTGTCGCGCGTGATGGACCCCGAGATCAAACGCCCGCTGATGGAACTGGGCATGATCCCCCGGATCGGCATCGACGCCGACAACGTCGTGACGGTCAGCGTCCTGCTGACCGTCCAGTTCTGCCCGCTGCACACCACCATCAGCAAGGACGTCCAGCAGGCCGTCGGCGGCATCCCCGGTGTCAGCGGCGTCAAGGTCGACCTGGGCGTGATGACCGACGAGCAGCGCAAGCAGCTCAACGTGCAGCTCCGCGGCGGGGTGGAGCAGCACGAGATCCCGTTCGCGAAGCCGGGCAACCTCACCCGGGTGCTGCTGATCTCCTCCGGCAAGGGCGGCGTCGGCAAGTCCTCGGTGACGGCGAACCTCGCCCTCGGCCTGTCCCGGGCGGGCAAGAAGGTCGCCATCCTCGACGCCGACATCTACGGGCACTCCATCCCGCCGATGCTCGGCCTCGCCGACGCCCAGCCGACCATGGTCGGGGAGTACATCATGCCGGTCCCCTACGCCGACATGTCGGTGATGTCGATCGGCATGCTCAAGCAGAGCCGCGACCAGGTGATCGCCTGGCGCGGCCCGATCCTGGACCGGGCGCTGCAGCAGATGCTCGCCGACGTCTACTGGGGCGACCTGGACTTCCTCGTCGTCGATCTGCCGCCGGGCACCGGCGACGTGGCCATGTCGCTCGGCGCCAAGGTGCCCAACGCCGAGGTGATCGTCGTGACCACCCCGCAGGCCGCTGCCGCCGAGGTCGCCGAACGTGCCGGCACGATGGCCGACATGCTGCACCAGCGGGTGATCGGCGTGATCGAGAACATGTCCTTCCTCGAGGCCACCTGCCCGCACTGCGGTGAGGTGCACGAGGTCGACGTCTTCGGCACCGGCGGCGGCGAGACCGTGGCCCGGACACTGACCGCCCGCCTCGGCTACGACGTCCCACTGCTGGCCCGGATCCCGCTCGACCTGTCACTGCGCGCCGGCGGCGACGAGGGCACCCCGGTGGTCGGCGCCGAGTCGGCCGGCCCGGCGGCCGCGGTGATCGAGCAGGTGGCCCGCGGGCTGGCCCAGCAGTCCCGCGGTCTGGCGGGCGTCCAGCTGGGGGTCACCCCGACCCGCGGCTGAGTCTCCACGGCCCGTACCTCGACGGTCCCGGGTCGGCCTCGGCCGGCTCGGGGACCGTTCTGGTCCGAGCAGAACGTGGTGTGGCGGGTAACGGGCGCCGCCCCAGGTCGAGTCGGTCCTGACGGATGTGTGACGCCGCTCGCCCCCTTGCGGCTGGGTGCCTCAAGGGGGATGCGGGAGGAGCAACGTCAGGGGTCAGCCTTTCGTCGCATCGATCGGTGCGAGAGCGCGGGTGAGGAACTCGTCCTGCACCGTGCGGGCGATGCGAGACACGGCGGCATCGGGCACCTGAGTCTCGAATCCGTGGAATCCACCGCCCCACACATGAAGGTCGACGCTGACGCCGTGTGCCGACAGCCTGCCCGCGTATTCGAGAGTCTCGTCGCGGAAGGTGTCGACGGAGCCCGTGTCGAGATACGTCCGGGGAAGCCCGGTGAGATCCACGGCTCGTGACGGCGCCGCGTAGGGCGACACCTCGCTCTGCTGTCCGAGGAACGCGGCCCATCCGAACGCGTTCTCGTTCCGGTCCCAGACACCCTCGCCATCGAGCATCCGGCTGCTGTGGGTCTGCATCCGGTCGTCCAGCATCGGCCTGAGCAGGACCTGGTGGGTGAGGGAGGGGAACCCACGATCTCGTGCGAGAAGCGCGATTCCTGCGGCGAGCCCTGCTCCCGCGCTGATGCCCATCACGATGATCCGGTGGGGGTCGATGCTGAGTTCCTGAGCATTCCGGGCGAGCCAGACGAGGCCTGCATAGCAGTCGTCGATGGGTGCGGGATGGGGGTGCTCGGGGGCGAGCCGGTACTCGACGGACACCACAACGGCCGATCCATCGGCCGCATGAGGCACGAGGATGTCGATTCCCGCGTACCGGTCGCCCATCACCATGCCGCCGCCGTGCATGTAGTAGATCGCGGGCAGGGGCAGCGACCCGGCCGACGGCCGAAGAACTGTCAGATGCACGTCCGGGGCGCCGTCGGGTCCCGGGACGTCGAGCTCGTGCACCGTCACGGCACCACCGGCGGTGAGGTCGAGGGTGCTCTCGGCGTCCGCATAGCGCTGACGCTTCCCCGCGAGCGTCTGCGCGGACACCCGCGGCTCGGTTGCCGTGAGGTTCCCGAGCGCGGTGACGAGGTCGGGGTCGAAGGGCGGCCTGCGGGTCGCCGGAGGTGACGTACGAGTCACAATGGGTCTTCTTTCATCAGTCGCGGACGGTGCCGTCAGCGAGATCTGTTACGCGGAGTGGGTGTGCCGGTCTCGACCCGCGAACCACCCGACGATCATCTGCAGCACGGCCACAGCCAGCACGAGCAACACCGGAGCCTGCCAAGCACCGGTCCGCTCCAGCAGGAACCCGGCGAGGATCGGCCCCAGCATCGCCAACGCGTACCCCACGGACTGAGCCATCCCGGAAAGACGGCCCGCGTCGGCGCCGTTCCTCGCCCGTGCCGCGATGAAGGTCAGGCCGACCACCAGGGCGGCTCCGGCGCTCATTCCGGCGAAGACCGCCCACAACGGCACCAGCGCGGGGGCGATGAACAATCCCGTCATGGCCACGATCATGGTCAGGGCGACCCAGGTCGACACCGCTCGCAGATCCGCGCGCCCCCGCATCGCAAAGGGGATCAACAGCCCGGAGACGATCCCCGCCGCTTGGAACAGGAACAGATGCCACCCCCCCGGCGATCGGGCTCTGACCGGTGTGCACCTCCACCGTCGGCAGCCACGTGATCAGCAGGTAGAAGTTCGCCATCTGGGCTCCGAAGAACAGGGCAACCTGCCAGGCGACCGCTGACCGCCACATGGACCCGGCCGAGGGTGTCGCCACCGCACTCGCCTCGGCGTGCTTGTGTCGCAGGCGGGGCGCCCAGACGATCGCGCCGATCAGCGAGAGGACCGCCCCGACGCCCACGGCAGTCCGCCAACCGAACTGCGCGCCGATAGGGAGCGCGAACCCGGACGCCAGGGCCGCGAACCCGCTGAGCACCGCAACGTAGGCACCGGTGGACGCGGCGACACGATTCGGGAAGTCGCGCTTCACGATCGTGGGGAGCAGCACGTTGCCGACAGCGATCGCACTGCCGATGATCGCCGTCCCGACCCACAACCAGCCATCCCAACCGGGCAGAGAACGCAGGACAGTCGCGGCGGTGAGCACGATCAGCGCGAGCAGGACCGCGCGTTCGGTCCCCATCCGTCGAGCGAGGAGATGCACGAGCGGTGACACGATCGCGAACGCGGCGAGCGGGATCGCCCCGAGCAGGCCCAGCAACGATGCACTGTGATGGGTGTCAGCGGCGATGAGACCCATCACCGGACCGACGGACGTGATCGCTGCCCGAAGCGAAGCGGCAACGACGAGCACGGTGACCAAGAGGAAAGCTGCAGACATCGGTCTCGACAGGACTCTGCCCTGATCGTTCACGTCGGTCTTCACTGGCGAGGTGGTGGTCATGGGTGCTCCGAATCTCTCATGATGATCGAGGGCCTGCTCGGCTGGACCTTGATAGTCAACCTGTTGACAGTATGTGCACACACCTCCAGTAAGTCAAGTCATTGACTAATTTTCTCTTCCAGGTGACCGAGCTGAAGACTCGTGAGGCCTGGACCGCCCCGCACCCGACGGTGACCTCGGTCTGTCCGGCGGTGGCCGATCAGCCGCGTGAAAGACGCCGACCGATGGGTAGGGTGGAGCCTGTGGTTGACGAGCAGAAGCCCCTAGGTGTACCCGGCAAGCGCCCGCTGTCTGCAGTGCTGCGTCACGCCGAGATGCTGTTCGTCGCAGAATTCGAGGAGCGCATCGCCACGTCCGACTTCGCGGATCTCTCCCTCGCACACTCGGCCAACGTGCTGCGCTTCCTCCAAGGTGGGCCACAGCGCGCAAGCCAGTTCATCGGCTCCTGTGGAGTCAGCAAACAGGCGGTGAGCCTGCAGATCGCCCAACTCGAGAAGCGCGGCTACATCACATCGGCTCCTGACCCACAGGATCAGCGGGCTCGCATTCTTGCGCTGACGGAACGCGGAGAAGCGGCGCAGGCCGAAGTCCAGCGCATCTATGTGGCGATCGAGAAGACATGGACCAAGTACTTGGGCCCAGAAGATGCGACCGCACTGCGCCGCATCCTGGAAAAGCTCCCCTGACCCGCCAGCCGCTCACAACTAACGTCCTGCACTGTAAATTCAGGTGGCCTCGGCGTCGAACGGCGCGGCGGGGATCGGGATCCCGGCGGCGCTGGCCTCCTCCGGGCTGATCACGCCGTCACCGTCGGTGTCGATGCTGCGTCGCAGGTCGGACGCGGCCTCGTCGAGCTCGGCGGACGCGTCGCGCAGGGTCTTCACCAGGTCGTCGACCCCGTCCAGCCCGCCCTGCTTCATCACGTAGCGGCGCACCGAGCCCTTGGGGTCGGTGATGTCGAAGTCCTCGAAACCGGGCCCCAGTTCGTTGCGGACGGTGACCTGGGCGTCGTTGGCGACCTGGCGGAAGAAACGGACCAGCCGGGCGGTCTTGCGGGCGAGTTCAGGGAGCTTGTCGGGACCCCACAGGATCACCGCCAGGACGACGATGATCGCGATCTCACCTGCACCCAGACCGAACACGCGCCCTAACCTATCCGACCTTGCCTGAAAGGGTCACGAGGGCCTGACGGACGGAACCGTCGCGCAGGTACTCCACCGCGAGCTCCTCGCCGGGTCGGTGCCGACGCACCTGGACGATCAGTCCGGTGCCGTCCTCCACCCGTACCCCACCGAGCCGGGTGACGACGTCCCCGGCCCGCAGCCCGGCGGCCGCGGCCGGTCCGCCGGTGTCCACGGCGCTGAGTCGGACGCCGACCCCGTCGGCGGTCGCCTCGGCCGCGGCACCGAAGACCGGATACGAGACCTTGCCCTCGGTGGTGAGTGCCTCGATGATCGGCAGTGCCTCGTCCAGCGGGATGGCGAACCCCAGGCCCACGCTCCCGCTGCGCGCCGGCGCACCGGCGGCGGTGAGGATGGCCGAGTTGATGCCGACCACCCGTCCGCCGGCGTCATAGAGCGGGCCGCCGGAGTTGCCCGGGTTGATCGGGGCGTCGGTCTGGATGGCGTTGATGTATGCCGTCGGCGCGTTGGCGGTGTCGCTGTGGCCGGTGACCTGCATCGGCCGGTCCAGCGCCGAGACGATGCCGGCGGTGATCGTCCCCTGCAGCCCGTACGGAGCGCCGACGGTGACCACCGGGCGGCCGACGCCGAGCCCGGCGGAGGTGCCCAGGCGCGCCGGCGCGACCGCATCGCCGAACCCGGAGAGATCCACCCCCAGGACGGCGAGGTCGTACGCACGGCTGGCGCCGAGGAGGGTCGCCGTCGTCCGCCGACCGTCGCCGATGGTGACCTCGATCCGACCGCCGGGATCGGCCGTGGCGATGACGTGGTTGTTCGTCACCACCCGCCCGCCGGGCAGCACGATCCCGGAGCCGCTCCCCTCCCCACCCGAGCCGGTGGCCCGGATCGCCACCGTGGCCCGCAGCGCCGCGGGGGCGATGGCCGCGACGTCGAGGGTCGTCGGGCCCGGGCTGGTGTCCTGGACGAGGGCCCGGTCGCTCGTCGTGCCGGTCGAGGGACCCGGCACACCGGGCAGGGCGGAGACCCGTCCGGTCGGCGCCGCGGTCGCAGGAGCGGAGGCCGAGGCCACCGGTGTCGGCGCCGCGCCGAGCCGGGCCCCGGCGTATCCGGCCGGCCCGCCGACGGCCACCGCGATCACCGCGGCGAGGACAAGGGTCCCGGCACGGGTGCCACCCCGCCCGCCACCGTGCGTCTCGCCACCATGAACACCGTCACCGCGCGTGGCGTCACCGGCGGTGACAGCACTGATGTCGGCGTGGCGTGGATCACGGGCCGGATCGGTGGCCGGCTCGAGGGGCGGGACACCGCCACCGGCCTCGGACGGGGTCACGGTCCCGGGTCAGAACAGGTCGACGGCCCGGAGCTTGTCGACGTACGCGTCGACGACGTCGTCGGCCGGGAGCAGCTGGGGGGCCCGCAGGTCGCCCGCGGGACGACCCTGGCGGGCGAGGGTCGCCTTGACCATGCTGCAGCCCTGGGCGGCGAACACCCCGGTGAAGACGGGCAGGGCGCGCTGGTTGAGCGCCAGCGCGGTGGCGGCGTCGCCGGCCACCCAGGCATCGATGATCTGCCGAGCGAGCAGACCGGTGAAGTGGGTGGAGGTCCCGACCAGGCCCACGCCACCGACCGACAGCAACGGGAGGGTGATCGCGTCGTCACCGGCGTAGTAGGCCAGGTCGGTGGCGGCGATGACCTTCGCCGACTCGACGATCTGACCCTTGGCGTCCTTCACCGCCACGATGCGCGGGTGCTCGGCGAGCGCGAGCATCGTCTCGGTCTGCACCGGGATGCCGGCCCGGCTCGGGATGTCGTAGACGATCACCGGCAGGTCGGTGGCGTCGGCCGCAGCCCGGAAATGGGCCAGCAGCCCCTCCTGCGGGGGACGGGAGTAGTACGGGGTGACGACGAGCAGACCGTCGGCGCCGGCACCGGCCGCCTGCCGGGCCAGCTCGCAGGTGTGCCGGGTGGAATTGGTGCCGACCCCGGCGACGATGTGCGCCCGGTCCCCGACCTCGTCGACGACAGCCGCGACCAGGGCCGCCTTCTCCTCGTCGGAGGTCGTCGGAGCCTCCCCGGTGGTGCCGTTGATGACCAGACCGTCGTGGCGCAGATCGTCCACCAGATGGGCGGCGAGCGCCCGGGCGGTCGCCAGGTCCAGCTCACCCTTCTCATCGAACGGCGTCACCATGGCGGTCAGCAGCCGGCCGAAGGGCGGCTCCGTGGCAGTGTGCGTGGGGTCGGTCATGGCGCGATTCTATGACCACCGGCGGGGAAAGAGGTGCCGGCGCTCACACCGCCCGCCCGGACCGGTGCGTCACCGGGGCGCGCGTCCCCCTTCCGCGCCGCCACTCATTGGTTAGGCTGACCCCGTGACCACTCGCAAGACCACCCAGAAGGCTGCCGCCGCGGGTCCGACGGCCAAGAAGGCCGCCGCCGGCGGCGCCCGGAAGACCGCGAGCTCGGACCGGATGCACGACATCTTCTCCCCCACGACACCGGACACCCCGCCGGTGGTCGAACCGGCACCGCCCGCCGCCGCGTCCACCGGGCCGTCGCCGGACGCGCCGCGCCCGGCCCCCGATGAGAGGACCTGGGCGTACGCCGAGCGCTATCGCCATGAACGCCACGAGGCGGGGCGGGCCCGGGAGGCCGCCGAGCGGATGGGCGCCGAGCCGATCACCCACGGGGTCGCGACCACCCTGACGTTCCTCGCCCGCTCGATCCACGCCCGCTCGGTGGTGGAGATCGGCTCCGGCACCGGGGTGTCCGGACTGGCGCTGTTCGCCGGCATGGTGCCCGAGGGCGTGCTGACCAGCATCGACGCGGACAGCGAGGTGCAGCGGGTCGCCCGCGAGGTGTTCCGCGAGGCCGGCGTGCCGTCGAACCGCTTCCGGCTGATCGCCGGGGACGCCCTGACCGTGATGCCGAAGCTCTCCGACGCCGCGTACGACCTGGTGTTCGTCGACGGCGACATGCTCGACTGCGGTGAGTACATCGAGCAGGCCCAGCGGCTGCTGCGCCCCGACGGCGTCCTGGTCCTCAACAACGCCCTCTGGCACAACCTCGTGGCCGACCCCGACAACGAGGACAACGAGACGATCGTCATCCGCGAGGCCCTCGAGGGCGTCGCCGCGATGGAGGACGCCTGGGTCCCGGCCCTGCTGCCGGTCGGCAACGGCCTGCTGGTGGCCTCCCGCCGGGCCTCCTGACCCCGACCCGGTGGCCTCGCCGGGCCTCCTGACCCCGCCACGACATGCGAAGGCCCCACCCGTGCGGGTGGGGCCTTCGCATGTCCCGAGTGTCGGATCTCCCGAGTGTCGTACGGCGGTGGTCAGACCGCCTTGACCACGAAGTCCTTCGGCACGACGGTGATCCCGCCGGCGGACACGGTGAAGCCGCGCGCCCGGTCGGCCTCGTGGTCGACACCGACCTCGGCGCCGCGCTCGATGATGACGTTCTTGTCCAGGATCGCCCGGCGGACGACGGCGTTGCGGCCGACCTGGGCGTTGTCCATCAGGATCGACTGCTCGACCTTGGCCCACTTGTCGACCCTGACCTTCGGCGACAGGACGGAGGAGTCGACGTCGCCGCCGGAGATGATGCAGCCGGCCGACACGATGGAGTCCTCGGCGGTGCCGCGCAGGGTGAACTTGGCGCCCGGCAGCTGACGCTGGAAGCTGAAGATCGGCCAGTCGTCGTTGTAGAGGTTGAAGTTCGGCTTCACCGCGACCAGGTCCATGTGCGCGTCGAAGAACGCGTCGATGGTGCCCACGTCACGCCAGTAGTTGCGGTCCTCCTCGGTGGCACCGGGCACCGCATTGTCGGTGAAGTCGTAGACCTGCGCCTCGCCCCGGGAGACGAACGCCGGGATGATGTCCCCGCCCATGTCGTGGCGGGCGTTCTCGTCGGCCGCGTCCGCCTCGAGCGCGGCCACCAGGGCGTCCTTGTCGAAGATGTAGTTGCCCATCGAGGCGTACGACTCGTCGGGGCTGTCCGGCAGGCCGGGCGGATCGGCCGGCTTCTCCAGGAACTGGTGGATCTTGTTGTCCGCCCCGGCATCGATGATGCCGAACGCGCTCGCCTCCGCCCGGGGGACGCGGATGCCTGCCACGGTCGCCCCGAGCCCCGAGTCGATGTGCGCGTCGAGCATCTGACGGATGTCCATCCGATAGATGTTGTCCGCGCCGAAGACCACGACGTAGTCCGGCTTGGCGTCCTTGATCAGGTTCATCGACTGGTAGATGGCGTCCGCGCTGCCCTGGTACCAGTGCGGTCCGAGCCGCTGCTGGGCCGGCACCGGGGTGATGAAGTTGCCGAGCATCTGGGACATCCGCCAGGTCAAGGTGATGTGACGGTCCAGCGAGTGCGACTTGTACTGGGTCAGCACCGCGACCTGGAGCAGGCCCGAGTTGACCATGTTCGACAGCACGAAGTCGATCAGTCGCAACGTCCCCCCGAAGGGGACGGCCGGCTTGGCACGGTCAAGGGTGAGGGGCATCAGTCGTTTGCCCTCACCACCGGCAAGGACGATGGACAGGACCTTGGGGCGGGACGTCATGCCCCGAACCTATGGCCCCGACAGGCCGCGGACAAGCGGTTTGCCGAGACTGTCAGGGAAGTATCACCCCCGCAGAACTCCGGGCCAGCATTGTGCGAGCATCCTTCCATGAGCCTGAGTGTTTCGGTCCTGACCCGGGAGTATCCGCCGACCATCTACGGGGGCGCGGGCGTCCACGTCCAACAGCTCGTCCCGCAGCTGCGCAAGTTCATCGACGTCGACGTCCAGTGCATGGGAGCGCCCCGGGAGGGTGCCACCGCGCACGCCGAGGACTACCCCGCCGGGGCCAACGCCGCCCTGCGGGTCTTCGGCGCCGATCTGTCGATGGTCGCCGCGCTGCCGGACGGGCTGGACCTGGTGCACTCGCACACCTGGTACGCGAACCTGGCCGGCCACCTGGGCGGCATCTTCCGCGAGATCCCCCACGTCGTCTCCGCCCACTCCCTCGAGCCGGACCGCCCGTGGAAGAAGGAACAGCTCGGCGGCGGCTACAACCTGTCGTCCTGGGCCGAGCGCACCGCCTACAACGGCGCCGCCGCGGTGATCGCCGTGTCGAACGGCATGCGGACGTCGATCCTCGAGGCCTACCCCGAGCTGGACCCCGAGAAGGTCCATGTGGTGCTCAACGGCATCGACCCCGAAGAGTTCACCCCCGACCCGAACACCGACGTCGTCGAGGGGCTCGGCATCGACCTGTCCCGCCCGTACGTGGCCTTCGTCGGCCGGATCACCCGGCAGAAGGGGCTCGTGCACCTGGTCCGGGCGGCGGAGCAGCTCGATCCGGGCACCCAGCTGCTGCTGCTCGCCGGCGCCCCGGACACCCCGGAGATCGCCGCGGAGTTCAACGAGGCCTTCGGCCACCTCAAGGAGTCCCGCGGCGGCGGGGTGACCTGGGTGCAGGAGATGCTGCCGCGCCCGAGCGTACGCCAGGTGCTGGCGCACGCCACCGTGTTCGCCTGCCCGTCGATCTACGAGCCGCTGGGCATCGTGAACCTCGAGGCGATGGCCTCCGAGACGGCCGTGGTGGCCAGTGCCGTCGGCGGCATCCCGGAGGTCGTCGAGGACGGCCGGACCGGCCTGCTGGTGCCGTACGATCCGGCGAAGGCGGACGACCCCGCGTACGTGAAGAACTTCGAGACCGAGTTCGCGGCGAAGCTCAACGAGCTGGTGCGGGACCCCGCCCGCGCCGAGGCGATGGGCAAGGCCGGCCGCCAGCGGGCGGTGGACGTCTTCTCCTGGGAGAAGATCGCCCGCGAGACGGTCGACGTCTATCACAGGGCCGTCGACTACTACGCCGCCCACCCCGAGCTGCGCGCCGTCCGGGCCTGACCGCGACGCCGGCCGCCAGCGCAGCAGGCCGCAGCGACCGACCGGGTGCGCAGCAGAGGCAGTACAGCGGCCGGGTATGCAGCAACCGGCAGAACCAGCGGCCGGGTATGCGCCAGCACGCAGCACAGCAACCGGCAGAACCAGCAGGCATGACGAAGGGGCCCCGGGTCGACGACCCGGGGCCCCTTCAGGCCCTTCGGAGAGAAGGGTCGGGTGGCTCCGACCGGACCGTCGGGGCCGCCGCGAAAACGATCAGCCGACGACCGCGGTGAGTGCTCCGGCGAGCTCCGAGGCCTCAGCGGGGTTCATCTCGACGACCAGCCGGCCGCCGCCCTCCAGCGGGACCCGCATGACGATCCCCCGGCCTTCCTTGGTGACCTCCATGGGGCCGTCGCCGGTCCGGGGCTTCATAGCTGCCATCGTCCATCCTCACCTCGTTGGAACGTACAAACCACATCCATTATCCCGCATCGGGCAAGACCGGGGCGTCGGGGTCAGGCCCCGGGGTGTCGCCGGGGAGGTCGCCGGGCCCGGACAGGTCGTCGTCCTCGGGGTGCCCGGGGCCCTCGCGGACCGGCGGATCGTCGAGGACGGGCGGCTCCGGCATCTCCCCGAAGGCACCCCGGGCGAGCGGCACGGTCAGCGCCAGCACGACCGCGGCGAGGCCGACCAGCAGCCACGGCACCATCGCGCTCACCCCAGCCACGCGGCGAGCGCGGCCCGTACGCTGCGGACCGACGCCAGCGCGCAGTACTCGTCGTCCTGGTGAGCCTTGAGGGCGTCACCCGGGCCGAAGTTCACCGCCGGGACGCCCCGGGCGGAGAACCGTGCGACGTCGGTCCAGCCGTACTTCGGCGCCGGCTCGGAGCCGACCGCGCGCAGGAAGTCCCGGGCGATCGGCAGGTCCAGCCCCGGCCGGGCCGCCGGCGCCAGGTCGGTCACCACGATCTCGTGACCAGCGAAGTAGTCGCGGACGAACCGCTCGGCGTCCTGCGGCGTCCGGTCCGGGGCGAACCGGAAGTTGATCTCGACGGTGCAGCGGTCCGGGATGACGTTGCCGGCGACCCCGCCGGCGATCCGCACCGCGTTCAGCCCCTCGATGTACTCCAGGCCGTCCACCACCACGGTCCGGGGCACGTACGCCGCCAGCCGCGCCAGCACCTCACCGGCCCGGTGGATCGCGTTGACCCCGCGCCAGGCGCGGGCCGAGTGGGCGGCCACACCGGTCAGGGTGACGGTGAACCGCATCGTCCCCTGGCAGCCGCCCTCGACCCGGGCCCCGGAAGGTTCGCCGAGCACGGCAAAGTCGCCCGCCATCAGGTCGGGCCGTTCCCGCTCGACGGTGTTGAGCCCGTTACGCGACGCCTCGACCTCCTCATTGTCGTAGAAGATCCAGGTCACGTCGCGCGACGGGCGGGTGAGCTCGGCGGCCAGGGACAGCGCCACCGCCACACCGGCCTTCATGTCGCAGGTGCCGCGGCCGTACATCCGCTCCTCGCCGTCGACCGTACGGATCCGGGACGGCAGATTGTCCGCCACCGGCACGGTGTCCAGGTGACCGGCGACGATCACCCGCTCGGGCCGGCCCAGCCGGGTGCGGGCGATGACGTTGTTGCCCAGCCGCACCACCTCGAGGTGGGAGCAACCGCGCAGTGCGGCCTCCACCTGGTCGGCGAGGCGCGCCTCGTTCCCGCTCACCGACTCGATGTCCACGATCGAGCCGAGCAGGTCGATGACGTCCGCGCGCAGGTCCAGGGCCATGGCTGCACCCTACCCGGGGTGGCGCCGGGCGAGAGCGCGCCGGACGAGCGGCGGAGCGGCCCCGGGTTCCCTGCGACGCGGCCCTGTCAGGGCTGGGTGAGCAGCCCTGACAGGGCGGCGCGAGGGGTGCCCGGGCGAGGGACGGCGACGACGGTGGGACCGGTCCGGAGGCCTGCACGGTGCCGGGGGGATTGGGCCGGACTCGGTAGAGTCGGGCCCATGACTGACACCGTACGTACGGCCCACGGGTGGGGTCTGGCCACCGTCCACGCCTCCGGTCAGGTCCTGGACACCTGGTATCCCGCACCGGCGCTCGGCGAGCCCGACGGCTCGGCCGCGCCGGAGTCGGTGACGGCGGGCCTGGTGACGGACGAGGCACGCCGGGTGCGCACCGAGGCGGTGCTCACCGTGATCGACCTGGACGCGCCGCCGGCCGACACCGCCGACGCCTACCTGCGCCTGCACCTGCTCAGTCACACCCTGGTCCGGCCCAACACGCTCAACCTGGACGGTGTCTTCGGCGTGCTGCCGAACGTCGTGTGGTCCTCGGCCGGCCCGTGTGCCGTCGACGACTTCGAGACCACCCGGGCGCGGCTGCGGGCTCGGGAGGGTCACGTCACGGTGTTCTCGGTCGACAAGTTCCCGCGGATGATCGACTATGTCGTCCCGCGTGGCGTACGCCTCGCCGATGCCGACCGGGCCCGGCTCGGTGCCCATCTGGCCGAGGGCACCACCGTCATGCACGAGGGCTTCGTGAACTTCAACGCCGGCACGCTGGGCCATTCGATGGTGGAGGGGCGCATCTCCCAGGGTGTTGTCGTCGACGACGGCTCCGACATCGGCGGCGGCGCGTCCATCATGGGCACCCTGTCGGGCGGCGGCAAGGAACGCGTCGTCATCGGCAAGGGCTG
Source organism: Raineyella sp. (assembly GCF_034933565.1). NCBI lineage: Bacteria > Bacillati > Actinomycetota > Actinomycetes > Propionibacteriales > Propionibacteriaceae > Raineyella > Raineyella sp. Next base: position 26,659 of record NZ_JAYFNG010000026.1, on the reverse strand, counting down.
CCTGCTCGGCGCCAACTCCGGGATCGGCATCTCGCTGGGTGACAACTGCGTGGTCGAGGCCGGCCTGTACGTCACCGCCGGCACCAAGGTCCAGCTTCCCGACGGCCGCACCACCAAGGCGGCCGAGCTGTCCGGTCAGGACGGCCTGCTCTTCATCCGCAACTCGCTCACCGGCGCCGTGCAGGTGCGGTCCCGGGAGGGCCGCACCGTGGAGCTGAACGCCGCGCTGCACGCGAATTGATGCCCGCTCCCGGTCACTCCTCCGACCCGGACCGGACGACCCCGACCGGTCGCCCGGGCACCGTTCCTCCGCCGACGCCGCCGCTACCACCCGGTCCCGGCGAGCCGTCGGGTGAGCCGGCCTGGGGTGAGCCGGCCGGCGGCCATCGGTCGCCCGACGACCTGCCCGAGCCGCCCCACCGGGCCCGCCGACGCCGGGCCCGTGCCCGGCGGGCCGGCTGTGGGTGCGGTCTGGCCGCGGGCATCGTGGCGCTGCTGGCGGCGGTCGCGCTGGTCGGCGGCATCGTCTGGCTGCGGTCGAACGAGTACATCCAGCCCACGCCGTTCGAGCCCCGCTGCCGCTTCGACGCCGCCGGCAACTCGACCGTGCTGGACCTGGAGCAGGCCCACTACGCCGGGATCATCGTCGGTCGGGCCGTGGCGAAGGGGCTGCCGCCCCGGGCCGGGTCGATCGCCATGGCGACGGCCTACCAGGAGTCGGGGATCCGCAATCTGGACTACGGCGACCGGGACTCCGTCGGCCTGTTCCAACAGCGCCCCTCCCAGGGCTGGGGGACCCAGGCGCAGATCCTCGACCCGTACTACGCCACCGATGCGTTCTACGCGGCACTGGTCAAGGTCAACGGCTGGGAGACGGCCGACATCACCACGGTGGCGCAGGCCGTGCAGAAGTCGGGCCACCCGGAGGCCTACCGCAAGCACGAGCAGAACGCCCGGGTGATCGCCAGCGTGCTCTCGGGCCAGACGACCGCCGGCGTGACGTGTGGCTTCTCGACCCCGTCGGCGGCCGACCCCACCGGGCTCGCCACCTCGATGCGCAAAGCCCTCGGCGTCACCGCGAAGGTGAGCCAGGACGGCAGCACGCTCACCGCGACTGCCGGCTCCGCGGACCTGGCCTGGGCGATCGGTGCCCACGCGGTGGTGAACGCGAGCTCCACCGGGGTCAGCTCGGTCCAGGTGGGTGATCAGGAGTGGCGCTGGGCGGCAGGTCAGCTGCCGGCCTGGACCACAGTGACATCCGCGGGTGCTCGTACGGTCACCGTGACGTTCCGCACCCCCACGGCGTCCGGGTCGGCGACCCCCGGCGCCTAGCCCACCGGCAGAGTCGACGCCAGCAGACGGCTCGGGGCCGGGGCCGACACAGCGGGCGCCGGGTCGGCGGCAGCGGGCCCCGATAGTCGGCAGCAGAGCGACTCGGGGCCGGCAACACGAGTGGCCGCAGGCGGCTCAGACCAGGTCGGCCAGCCGCCGGGCGGCCGCGGCGATCCGCTCGTCGGTGGCGGTCAGGGCGATCCGGACGTGGCGGGTCCCGGCGCTGCCGTAGAAGTCACCCGGGGCGGCGAGGATGCCCACCGCCGCCAGCCGCGCCAATGTCGTGCGGCAGTCCTCGTCGCGCGTCGCCCACAGGTAGAGCGATCCCTCCGAGTGGTCGATCCGGAAGCCGGCGGCCGCCAGGGCCGGCCGCAGCACCTCACGGCGGGCGAGGTAGCGCCCGCGCTGGGCGGCGACGTGCGCATGGTCGGCCAGCAGGACCGTCATCGCGGCCTGCACCGGGCCGGGCATGATCATCCCGGTGTGCTTGCGCAGCGCCAGCAGGTCCTGGACGATCCCCGCGTCACCGGCGACGAACCCGGCCCGGTAGCCGGCCAGGTTGGACCGCTTGGACAGCGAGTGGCAGGCGAGCAACCCGGTGTGGTCCTCGCCGCAGATCTGCGGGTGCAGGACCGACCGGGGCTCGGCGTCCCAGCCGAACTCGCCGTAGCACTCGTCCGAGGCCAGCACGGCCCCGGACGCACGCGCGTACGCCACCCAGTCGCGCATCGCCGCCGCGTCGAGGATCTCCCCGGTCGGGTTCGCCGGGGAGTTGATCCAGATCAGCGCGGGACGTACGTCCCCGAGGGTGGCTCGCAGGGAGTCGAGATCGGCCGCCGGGACGACCCGGGCGCCGACGAGCAGGGCGCCGACGGCGTACGTCGGGTAGGCGACGGCGGGCACGACCACGACATCGTCGGGCCCCAGACCCAGCTGGGTCGGCAGCCAGGCGACCAGTTCCTTGGTGCCGATCACCGGCAGGACACCCTCCCGGCCGAGGCCGACGGCCCCCCACCGGGTGGTCATGTGCTCGACGATGGCGTCGCGCAGCGCCGGGGTGCCCATCGTGGTCGGATAACCGTGGGCGTCGGCCGCCTCGGCCAGCGCCCGCCGGGCCAGCTCCGGTGTGGGATCCACCGGGGTGCCGACCGAGAGGTCGCAGATCCCGTCGGGGTGGGCCTCGGCGGTCGCCCGGGCACCCGCGATGGTGTCCCACGGGAAGTCGGGCAGGAGGTCGGCCACCCGGCGGCGGCCCGCCGGTGCCTCCGGCGTCGACGTGCTCGCGGGGCTCGGTCGGGAGGTCATCACAGCTCGGTCCTCAGGCTCGGGGCGCACGCCGGGGCACGCCGGTGACGGGGCGGCGCACCGCGGTGAGCGTCCCGGATGGGCCGGCCCGGGGGGTTCCCCGGGCGGCGGTAGGCCCGATCATACGACCGGAGCGCCCGGCGACCGGGTGAGGCTCCCGGGGCGCGACCCCGGGCGTACGCCCCCGAAGGGATGCGCCGGCAGGGGGCGCACCCCGGGGGCGGGTGATCAGTCCTGGTTCTGCGGCGGCAGCGCGGAGACCGCCGGATGGTCCTTCTTCAGCGGGCCGAGCTTGGCGGCGCCGCCGGGCATCCCGAGGCCATCGAAGAAGTGGACGTTGACGTCGTAGTAGTCCTTCCACTCCTCGGGCAGGTCGTCCTCGTAGAAGATGGCCTCGACCGGGCAGACGGGCTCGCAGGCGCCGCAGTCCACGCACTCCTCGGGGTGGATGTACAGCATGCGGTCGCCCTCGTAGATGCAATCGACCGGACACTCGTCGACGCAGGCACGGTCCTTCACGTCGACACAAGGCTGCGCAATGATGTACGTCACAATGAGCTCCTCTATTCGGCGTACCCGGGGGCACGACCAGTTCGGGTGGTCCTGGGCAGGAGTCCAGGGCCGTCATGCTGAGATTAGTATCCCGCGACGAGGAAGAACGAGATGAGTGTGTCATGAGCGACCTGCCCCTGCCGGGCCAACGCATCGCACTGCGCTGGCGTGACCAGGACGGACCACGTGAGCTGATCGGCTACGTCTGTGGGATGGGTCCCGACGGGCTGGCGATGCTCGACCGTACGCTGGCCCCACGTCTGCTCGCCTGGGACACCCTGGAGTCCTGGCGCGGCGTGCCGCAGGTCCCGCGGGGCCGCGACCCGCTGGCCGCCGACCGGGCCCTGCTGGACCGGATGGCGACCGACCACCGCCTGGTGGACGACCGCACGCCGGATCACGACCCGATGGACCACAACCCGGCGAACCACGGCCCGGCGGAGGACAACCCGGCGGATCACCGTCCGGCCGGCGTACCCCGGCCCGAGGCCGACGCCGATCGCACACCGGGCGCCGACGCGGTCTGTCAGGTGGCCCGGCTGTGCGATCTGCTCGGCCCGGCGATCCCGGAGCAGGGCCCGGAGGCGTACGACACGGGCGGGGACACCGCTGCCTGCGCGCTCGGCACCGCGTCCGGGCGGGCGGTGGTGGTCGGTGAGTGGGCCACCGTCCGGCTGACCGACGGTGACCGGGCCGACGAGGTCGTCACCGCGCTGGCCCGATGGGCCGCCTACCGGGACGCTCGCAATGTCCAGCTGCGCGGCACCGACCGGGTGCTGGCGGGCTTCACGGTGCTGCCGCTCAGGCGCACCTGATCTCGTCGCCGGCGGAGTACTTCCAGGTGTAGTTCTGCCGCTTCACCTCGACGCCGTTCCTGATGAAGGCGCGGTAGTAGCTGGCGGTGAACCCCTGGAAGGACGGCTGCGGCACGCAGTCGGCCCCGGTCAGGGTCCTGCTGCCCGGCGTGACGAAGTTCGACTTCACCGGGTCCGGCGTGACCACCCTGTCGTACGGGGAGGCGCCCCACAGCTTGACGGTCAGCGAGCCCTGGCTCCCGGGGGTGGAGGCCACCCGGTTGGCCTCGATCACCACGGCGTGGTCGGTGTCGTTCCTGAACCGCAGGTCGAGCGAGCCGTAGTAGACGGTGGCCTCACGGCCGGGCGGATAGCGGTCGAACCAGAGGGTGTGCGGGTGATGCTCGACGTCCTCCAGGCCCGCGGCGAATGCGGCGTTGAAGATCGTCGTGGCGCTCTGCGAGACGCCGCCGCCGACCTCCTTGACCTCACGGGTGCCCTGGATGACCCAGCCGTCGGCGAAGCCGGAGGCCGCGTCCCGACGCCCCACCACGTCGTTGAGGGAGAAGGTCTCCCCCGGCAGCAGGACGTAGCCGTTGATCCTGCTGGCGACCAGCCCGAGGTTGGTGTTGCGGTAGTCGGCATGCGGGAAGTACGTGGTGAACTGCCCGATCACGCCCGCGACGTCGGCCTTCTGGGCGTCGGCGGTGGTGAACGAGGCCGGCACCGCGGTGATCGCGACGGAGACCTTGCGCTCGTCACCCTGCTTGGTGAGAGCCGGCTCGATCGCCGTCACCAACGCATCGCGGGGGATCCCCCGGCCGTCCTTGGACGGGACGATCGTCGGCTTGCCACTGCCCAGCTGCCAAGTGGCGTCCTGCCCCTCCTGGATGCCCTTGAGCTGCTTGATCGCCGGCTTCGCGGCGGTCTCCAGCCGCTTGGCGTCGATCCGCGGGACGAGGGTGCCGTCCGTGACGTCGAAGCCGGTGGACGCGGCGATCATCGCCGGGGTGACCTTGAAGCTGCCGGCGTCGCCGGCGTTGACCGTCACCGGCCCGGACACCGCCGGGTCGGCCCAGTCCTTGCGGACCTGCTCGGCCTTGGCGGTGGTGACCTCGGCCTCGACCGGCCGGGTGTCGAGAGCCGCGGTGTCCTGGGTCGGGAAGGCGCTCCGGAGGGCACGCTCGACCGCTGCCGGGTCGATCGTACGGCCCGGCACGCTGGCCTCGATCTGCACCTGCGCCTTGTCGTCGTAGGACAGGCTCGCGTTGCGCGGATCGAGCCGGCCGTCGTCGGCGACCTGCGCATTCGTCCGGTCCATCGCCGTACGGTCCACGCTGATCACCGGCGCGGTCCGCCCGCCGCCGATGAGCACCTTCCAGATGTGTGCGGGCGCCCAGCTGCGCCCCGCACCGGTCGCGGTGACCGAGGCCGCGTAGTCGACCGTCAGCCCGGCGTCGGCCGGGCTGACCGGGATCCTGAAGTCTCCGGCGGTGAGGGTGACCGGCGCGGTGGCCCGGGGGCCGAGGGCCGCCTCCAGCGTCCGGGCGGCCTGCTCGCGGCTCTGTCCCCCGATCGCCACCCCGGCGACCGACGCCGAGCGCGGGACGGTGTCACCGGCCGCCGCGTACGCCGCGACGTACGTCCCACCGGCAAGGACGACCGCCCCTCCGGCGACGATGGCGGCGATGCGCACTCGACGGGTGGTGGTCGGGGGGTTGGTCATGCGGGGCGGATCCTCTCGGGCGGGTCAGGGCCCGGCCATCGTAAGCACCTGTGTCGTCGTCTCCTGTCGTCGGGAGACCCACGACCCAGGTTGTGACCCAGTCGCAACGAAAGCCTGCGACTCCCGGCACCCAACGGCACGATGCGCCCGCGAGGTGAGTATGCCCGCCGAGGGCCCGTGGCTGCCGGGTGGGCCCATGGCTGCCGGGTGGGCCCGTGGCTGCCGCGCTCCGTCTCAGCCCGGGCCTCGCAGTCTCAGGGCCGGCGCAGCCTCAGCCCAGGCCGGCGAAGACGTCGTCGGCCCAGCCGCCCGCGGGTAGCGGCACGCCACCGGCGAACCGGTAGTGCTCCCGCCCCCAGAACTCGCGGGCGAGGTCCTCGGGCAGGCTGAGGAAGCCCTGGTCCGTGCGCAGCTGGCTGCGGTAGGCGCGCAGGGCGGCGAGCTTCGCGCCGGCGTGGTCGCGGGCGTCGACCTCGACGGCGATCTCCTCGTCGCGGCTGAGCATCGGGGAGGAGGGGTCGGTCGGGATGCCGTCCAGCACGTCCGCCAGGCCGCGCTCGTCCAGGGTGGCCAGCCCGTGGGCGACCTGTGAGCTGCTCATCGCGGTCCACAGCACCCGCCGGACCTGCCAGGGCTCACCGAGCTCGGGCCGGTAGCTGGGCACGGCGGCGAGGGCGATGGCGTACGTGGCGACCCGGTGCGCCTTGACGTGGTCGGGATGGCCGTAGCCGCCGAACTGGTCGTAGGTGATCACCACCTGCGGGCGGCGGTTCCGCAGCAGCGTCACCAGTTCGTCGGCGGCCACCAGCAGGTCGGCCGCGTGGAACGATCGCGCGTCGGTGGTGTCGGCGACGGTCGCCGTGCCATCGGGGGCCCAGGCCATCCCGGAGTCCCGGAACCGGTGGTCGCCGCCGAGCCGGACGGCGTCCGTCACCCCCAGCTCGGCCGCCGCGGCGGTGAGCTCGGTGAGCCGGTGCCCGCCCAGCTCGTCGGCCCCGGCCTCGGTCAGGTGGGTCAGGTCGTCGGCGACGATCTCCCCCTCCTCCCCGAGGGTGCAGGTGACCAGGGTCACCGCCACGCCCTCGGCGGCGTACTTCGCCATCGTCGCGCCCGTCATCAACGTCTCGTCGTCGGGATGGGCGTGGACGAGCATCAGTCTGCGGTCGGTCTGTGTCGCGTCGGTCACCCGGCCAGCCTAGGTCCATCGGCCCGACGGGTGGACGGATCCGGGCCCTCAGCGCGGCGACGCAGCCGGACGGCGGAGTCGCCGAGGGCACCCGGCGCGGGGTCCGCGCGGGTGCCCTCCGGGATGCCGGCGGTCAGGCTCGTACTGGCGGCGCTGCTCCGGGGTCCGCGCGGGTGCCCCCGGTACCGGGCGGTCAGGCCTCGACGAGCCGGCGGGCGAAGTGACAGGCACTCAGGTGCTCACCCACCCCGTCGGGGTGCAGGGCGAGCGCCGGCACCTCGGTGCTGCACCGCTCGAGGAACTCTGGGTGGGCCTTCACCAGTGGGCAGCGGGTGTGGAACCGGCAGCCGGCCGGCGGATCGGCCGGGGAGGGCACGTCGCCGGTGAGCAGGATCGGCTGCTTGGTCTCCCGGGCCGCCGGGTCGGGCACCGGGACCGCCGACAGCAGTGCCTGGGTGTACGGGTGGGTCGGATTCTCGTAGATCTCGTGCTCGTCGCCCAGCTCGACGATCGTGCCGAGGTACATCACCGCCACCCGGTCGGAGATGTGGCGCACCACCGACAGGTCGTGCGCGATGAACACGTACGCCAGCCCCAGCTCGCGCTGCAGATCCTGGAGCAGGTTGACCACCTGTGCCTGGACCGACACGTCGAGGGCCGAGACCGGCTCGTCGCAGACGATCACCTTGGGGTTGACCGCCAGCCCCCGGGCGATGCCGATGCGCGGGCGCTGGCCGCCGGAGAACTGGTGGGGGTAGCGGTTGATGTGCTCCGGGTTGAGCCCGACCAGGTCGAGCAGCTCCTGCACCCGCCGGCGCCGGTCACCCCTGGGCACGACGTCGGGGTGGATCTCCAGCGGCTCGCCGATGATGTCACCGACGGTCATCCGCGGGTTCAGCGAGGTGTACGGGTCCTGGAAGATGATCTGGATGTCGCGGCGGGCCCGGCGGAGCTTGTCGGAGGACAGCGAGAACATGTCCCGGCCCTCGAACCACACCTTCCCCGCCGTCGGGGGCTCGAGCTGGACCAGGAGACGGCCGAGGGTGGACTTGCCGCACCCGGACTCCCCCACCACGCCGAGCGTCTCGCCGGGGAACAGCTCGAACGAGACACCGTCGACGGCCTTGACCGCACCGACCCGGCGCCGGGTGACGCCCTTGCGGATCGGGTAGTACTTCTCCAGGCCCTCGGCCCGCAGGATCGGTTCGGCGCTCATCGGACAGCCTCCTCGCCGTTGTCGTGGGTCTCGAGCAGACGCTGGCCCAGGCCCGTGTCGGGCTCCAGGCGGCCCAGGCCCGTGTCGGCCTCGAGCCGGTGCCGACCGAGGAGCTCGTCGTAGTGGTGGCAGGCGACCCGGCGGCCGGGGGCGACCTCCAGCAGCGCCGGGGGCTCGCCGGTCCGGCAGATGTCGGTGGCGAAGCGGCACCGGGGGTGGAACGGGCAGCCGGCCGGGATCCGGGTGAGGTTCGGCGGCAGGCCGCCGATGGCGTTGAGCCGTTCGCCCTGCTGGTCGAGGCGCGGGATCGACTCCAGCAGCCCGAGCGTGTACGGGTGGGCCGGATCGCGGTAGAGGTCGAAGACGTCGGCCTTCTCGACCAGCCGGCCGGCGTACATCACGGCGATCCGATCGGCCACGTCGGCGACCACGCCGAGGTCGTGGGTGATCAGGATCAGGCCCATGTGCGACTCGGACTGCAGCTCCTTGAGCAGGTCCATGATCTGGGCCTGGACGGTGACGTCGAGCGCGGTCGTGGGCTCGTCGGCGATCAGCACGTGCGGGTCCAGGGCGATCGCCATGGCGATCATGATCCGCTGGCGCATCCCGCCGGAGAACTGGTGCGGGTAGTTGTTCACCCGCTCGCGGGCCGCCGGGATCCGGACCCGCTCCATCAGCCGGATCGCCTGCTCCTCGGCGTCACGACGGTTCATCCCGCGGTGCACCCGGAACATCTCGGCGATCTGCCAGCCGACGGTGAAGACGGGGTTGAGCGAGCTCAGCGCGTCCTGGAAGATCATCGAGATCTCGGCGCCCCGTACGGTCTGCATCACCCGCTCGTCGACGGTGAGCAGATCGGTGCCGCAGTACGTCACCGAGCCGCCGGTGACGAACGCCGGCGGGGTGTCCAGGATGCCCATCACCGCCTGGGCGGTGACGGACTTGCCGGAGCCGGACTCACCGAGGATCGCCAGCGTCTCGTCCTGGTGCAGGTCGAAGCTGACGCCATTGATGGCCCGGGCGATGCCGTCGCGGGTGCGGAACTCCACGTGCAGGTCGTCGACCTGCAGCAGCGTACGGTCCACCGGCGTCCAGGTCCGGACGAAGCGCTGGCGCCGGCGGGAGGCACGGGTCGCGAGCGTCGGGGCGGCTGGGGGGTTCGTGGTGGTCATGGTCGCTCCTCTCAGCGCAGCTTCGGGTCGAGGGCGTCGCGGACGACTTCGCCGAGCAGGATGAACGCCAGGACGGTGACGGACAGGAACAGGGAGGGGAACAGCAGCATGTGCGGCGTGGACCGCACCAGGCCGATCCCCGACGCCTCGGAGATCGCCATGCCCCAGGAGATGGCCGGCGGGGCCAGGCCGATGCCGAGGAAGGACAGCGTCGCCTCCAGGGCGATGTACATGCCGAGGTTGATGGTGGCGACCGCGATCACCGGGGCGACGGCGTTGGGCAGGATGTGGGAGAAGACGATCCGGCCCGGCTTCGCTCCGAGGGCCCGCGCGGCCTGGACGAAGTCGTGCGGCTTGACCTGCAGCACCGAGGAGCGCATCAACCGGGCGATGCTGGGCCAGCCGAGGATGCCCAGGGCGAGGACGACCTTGCCGACCATCACCAGGTAGGGGGTGTCCAGCGTGTTGGGGAAGGTGTAGAGGGCCAGGATGCCACCGAGCAGCAGCGGGATGGCGAAGAACACGTCACCGATCCGGGACATGATGACGTCCCACCACCCGCCGAAGTAGCCGGAGAAGACGCCGATGACGCCGCCGAACAGGGTGGTCGCGAGGGTGGCACCCAGGCCGACCAGGATGGAGGACCGGGCGCCCCAGATGGTCCGTGAGTAGATGTCGTAGCCCTGGGCGTCGAAGCCGAACCAGGCGTGGGCCGAGGGTGACTGCCGGGCCTTGGTGAGGTCCGCGAAGTACGGGTCGGGCTGCGGGCTGAGGAAGGTGAACAGCTGCGGCACCGCGGCCATCACCACGACCAGGGCGATCAGCACGGCGGACACCCAGAACAGCGGCCGACTGCGCATCTCCACCCAGGCGTCCGACCACAGCGACCGCGCCTGGCCGAGGTCGGAGTCACCGGCCGACGGGACGATCGCATCCTCCAGCACCGCGACCGGGTCCTGCGGGGCGAAAGCGGACCGGCGGTCCTCCTCCAGCTCGGCCAGCGCCTTGTCCTCACGGTCATTCATGGCTGATCCTCGGGTCGAGCACGCCGTACAACAGGTCGACGAGCAGGTTCATGAGCAGGTAGACGAAGACCAGCATGACGACCGCACCGACCACCGACACGCCGTCACGCTGGGAGATGGACCGGAAGATGAAGCTGCCGATGCCGTTGATGTTGAAGATCCGCTCGGTCACGATCGCACCGCCCATCAGCGCACCGAAGTCGTAGCCGATATAGGTGACGACCGGGATCAGCGAGTTGCGCAAGGTGTGCACGCCGATCGCCCGGCCACGTCCCAGCCCCTTCGCCTTCGCGGTCCGGACGTAGTCGGACCGGAGGTTCTCCACCAGGTTGGTCCGGGTCAGCCTCGCGACATAGGCCACCGAGACCGACCCGAGCACCAGGCCGGGCAGCATCAACTGCCACCAGGTGCCCGATGTGGAGGTGACCGGGAAGATCCCCAGCTTGATGCCGAAGACCAGCTGGGAGAGGGCACCGATGACGAAGATCGGCACCGAGATGATCATCAGGCTGCCGATCGTCACCAGGGTGTCGGGCCACCGGCCGCGTCTCATCCCGGCCCAGACGCCGGCCGCGATACCCACGACGATCTCGAAGATGATCGCGATGATGGCCAGCCGCAGCGTGGTCGGGAAGCGGACGGCGAGCTCGTGCAGGACGGGGTTGCCGTAGAAGTTCGTCCCCAGGTCGCCGCGGACCAGCCGGCCGAGGTAGTAGCCGTACTGCACCAGGACCGGCTGGTCGAGGTGGTACTCCTGGGTGAACTTCGCCACGTACGACGGCGGGCAGGCCCGCTCGCCGCACCGTCCGGCGACCGGATCGCCCGGCAGGGCGAACACCATCAGGAAGATCAGGAACGTCGATCCGATCAGGACCGGGATCATCTGCAGCAGTCTGCGGATGACATAGGTTCCCATGGTTGCTCCTCTCGAACCGGCGGGATCCCCTGGGTTTCCGCCGCGGTTGAGCAGCGTACGCCACCGTATCGGCCGCCCGGGACCGGGCCGTGGCGCAGTGGCACGGTGGCTCGGGTGGCGGGCCGACACCGGCCCGCCGGGACGGATCCCGGCGGGCCGGTGGGCAGCGATCAGGGAATCACCGTGGACCCGGTGTCACTTCTTCTGGATGGACGCGTAGTCGATCTCGCCGAACGGGTCGACCTTGACGTTGGTGACGTTGGTCGACCAGATCACCGGACGGGTGGTGGACCACAGCGGCAGGGTCGGCAGGTCCTTCGCCAGCACCTGCTCGGCCGCCTGGTACTTGGCGTTGGCATCGGCCGGCGTCTTGGCGGCGTTGCCCTCCTTGAGCAGGTTGTCGAACTCAGCGCTGGAGTAGTTGAAGTAGTTCGACGAGGCGCCGGTGGCGTACACCGGGGTCAGGAAGTTCTCGATCGACGGGTAGTCCATCTGCCAGCCGTAGCGGAACATGCCCTTGATCTCGCGGTTCTTCATCTGGTCGAGCAGGGTCTTGAAGTCCGGGGCCACGACGACCTGGCAGTCCAGACCCAGGGTGTTCTTGATCGAGTTGCAGGTGGCGTCGGCCCACGGCTTGTGGCTGCCGTCACCGTTGATCGCCAGGGTCAGGGTGCCGTTGTAGCCACCGGACTGCTGGTAGAGCGCCTTGGCCTGCTCGGCGTTGTAGGTGCAGGTGTCGCCGCAGGCGCCGGCCTTGTAGCCGTCGACGGTCGGAGCGGCCCAGGAATCGGACGGCGTACGGGTCGCCATGAAGACCTGCTTGGTGATCTCCGGACGGTTGATCGCCATCGAGATCGCCTTGCGCAGGGTCGGGTTCTTCAGCTGCTCGTCGACCGGGGAGAAGGCGACCAGCTGGATCACGCCCTCCTTCGCGACGGCGTTGCGACCGTTGGCGTCGCTCTTCCACTGGTCGTTCACCAGCATGCCGGTCGGCACCTCATCGGTGGCGTCCAGGTTGTTCGCCACCGCATCGGCGTAGGCCGCGTCGGTCGACTGGTAGATCCGGTAGGTGATCTTGTCGGTGTGGCCGGGCCACTGACCCTTGTAGGCCGGGTCCTTCTCCACCACGATGTTCGAGGCGTCCTGCGACACGAACTTGTACGGCCCGGCGCCGATCGGCTTGGCCTCGTAGGCCTTGGGATCCTTGAAGAAGGAGTCGGGCAGCGGCGCGAACGCGGTGTAGCCCATCCGCAGCGGCAGGTTCGAGACCGGCGCGGTGGTCTTGAGGGTGAAGGTGTAGTCGTCCACCACCGCCAGGCCGGTCATCTTGTCGGCCTTGGGCTTGGTGGTGCACTTCTTGTCGGGGCACTGCAGGTCGTCATAGCCCTGCACCGGCTCGAAGAAGTAGCCCGCCTGCATGCCGTTCGGAGCGTACGCCGCGTAGTTCCAGGCATCGACGAAGTTCGACGCCTTCACCGGGGTGCCGTCGTGGAACGTCCGGTCGTGCTTCAGCTTGATGGTGAAGTTCTGGTTGTCAGGCGTCTCGATCGACTGGGCGATGTCCATCTCCGGCGCCGCGGTGTCGACGTTGTAGTGCACCAGCTGGGACGACAGGGTCTGCAGGACCATGTGGCCGCAGCTCTCGGTGGTGTTCGACGGGACGAGGGCCTCCTGCGGGGTGCACCCGCGGACGGTGATCGCCCCGCCGGCGCCGCCGCCGGCCGAACTCGTGCCGCCACCACTGCAGGCGGCGGCGAACATGGACACGACCGCCACGGTGGCGAGTGTGGCCACACGGACATTTCGACGCATGAACTTCCTCCTTGGTTTCGACGCCCCCTTTGGCGCCGAGTCCGCACACCCCGACCGTCGGTCGGGCGTTCTGCTTGCATCGTGTCCGACGGTCCTCCCTGATGGACCACCGGACGGGCACGAGGGCTGTACGCAGACTGTAGTACACGGCCGGAACCCCTCGAACCAGCAGGAGGTTACCGTTGCCATCCCCCGAGGTCGAGGGCTTGTGATCCTCGGTCACGTTTCGTTACCCGATCGCCGCGCAAACCCTTCGAGAGATGCGGCCCATGGGCATGGGTCCGCCCGGCCGGCCACCCTAGAGCAGCGTCCGGCCGCGCTGCTCGGGCAGCAGCAACGCGGCGACCGCGCCGATCAGGAAGGCCACGCCGAACACGGCGAAGGTCACGATGTAGCCGTACGACTGCCCGCCCCAGCGGAGGAGGACCGGCACCGACAACGGCGCCAGGATCGAGGCGATCCGCCCGAAGGCGGCCGCGGCCCCGGTGCCGGTCCCCCGCAGCCGGGTGGGATAGAGCTCCGGGCCGATCGCGTAGAGGGCTCCCCAGGCACCCAGATTGAAGAACGACAGCATCGCGCCGGCGGCGATCACCGCGCCGACCGAGGGCCGGCCGGGAACGGAGGAGACGAGCCCGAACGTCACCGCCCCGGCCGCCGAGCCGAGCAGGAACACCGCCAGGGTGAGCCGGCGGCCCCAGCGCTCGATCAGCCACGCCGCGACGAGGTAGCCGGGCACCTGGGCGAGGGTGATCAGCAGGACGTACTCGAAGGACCGGGTCAGGGTGAAGCCGCGGCCGAGCAGCAGCGTCGGCAGCCAGGTGAAGGCACCGTAGTAGGACAGGTTGATGGTGAACCAGACCACCCACAGGGCGACCGTCCGGCGGACCAGTGGGCGGGCCCAGATCGACCCCGCGGTGATCTCCTCGACCCCGGTCGGCACGTCCTGCGGCATCCGGACCCGGGTCAGCATCGGCGGGGAGGACTCGAACCTGCGGACCGCCTCCTCGGCCCGGTCCGTACGTCCCTGCTGCTCGAGGAAGCGGACCGACTCCGGCAGGCCGAGGCGTACCACGACGGCCCACAGGGTGGGGACGATGCCGACCACGAGTGCCCACCGCCACCCGCTCGGGAAGGCCGGGATGACGAAGTAGCCGATCAGCGCGGCGAGGATCCAGCCGACCGCCCAGAACGCCTCGAGGAAGACCACCATCCGGCCCCGGATCCGGCGCGGCGCGAACTCACTGACCAGTGTCGAGGCGACCGGCAGCTCGGCCCCGAGCCCGATGCCGACGATGAACCGGAAGACGACCAGCGAGGCCACCGACCAGGACAGCGCCGCTGCGCCGGTCGCCACCCCGTAGACCAGCAGGGTGAGGGCGAAGACCTGGCGTCGCCCGATCCGGTCGGCCAACAGGCCGCCGAGGCTGGCTCCGATGGTCATCCCGACGAAGCCGATGGACCCGATCACCGAGAGGGTGGAGGCCCCGAGGTGCCATTCGACGGCCAGAGCCGCCATCACGAAGGAGATCAGCCCGACGTCCATGGCGTCCAGGGCCCAGCCGATCCCCGAAGCGACCAGCAGCCGATGGTGTTGCCGGGTGTAGGGCAGGCGGTCGAGCCGCTCCGTACGGGTCGGGACGCGTGCCCCGCCGATGTCCGCAGTGGTCATGGCCACGAGTGTTCCACGCGTGGCCCGCTGCGGTCAGGCGGCGAGCATCGCCTCCAGGTCGGTGCGCAGCTGAGTGGGGTTGCGGAACCGGATGGCCTGCATCCCGGTGCTGCGGGCGCCCTCGCAGTTGACCGGACGATCGTCGATCATGATCACCGTCTCCGGGTCGGCCTTGAGCTCGCGGGCGACGGTGAGGTAGGCCTTGGGGTCGGGCTTGGCCTGCTTGAGCCGGCAGCTGAAGAAACGACCCTTCATCGTGGCCAGCTCGGGGAGCGCGTCGATCGCGGTGGCGATCGACTCGGGGGCGTTGGAGAACAGTGCGGTGGCGACCCCCCGGGCGACGAGGTCGGCGTGCAGGGCGAGGACCTCGGGGGCGAGGTTCAGCCAGCTGGCCCGGTCACGCTGGACCAGTTCCTCGATCGTCTCCGTGGACAGCCCGCGGCCGGCGATGGCCTGCCAGTAGTCGATGTCCGACAGGTCGGCCTTGTCGTACGCCTGGCGCTTGGCCCAGTAGCGATGGTTGAACGCCTCGAGCTCGACACCCGCGACCGCGGCCATGCGGACCCGGTCCTTCGGTGTCTGGGGCAGCCCGAGGACTTCCCCGAAATCGAACAGCACGAGCACGTTGGCGACACCTTCCTGCTGATCCGGCGCCTTCCCTCGGCGCCCACCGACCAGGCGGCCGGCAGGACCGACCCTAGCGGCGTCCGCGCTCCGCTGACCACTCGGCGTCCGCTCTCGGCCACCGCCGCAGGATCCGCCGGTGCCGGTGACAGATCGCCACCGGCTCGTGGCCGGGGCCACCGCGGTGCACGCAGCGGCGATTCATCTGTCGGTGACTCACCCGTTGGCGATTCATCCGTCGGCCGTTCATGCGTTCTGCCGGCGCCAGGGCGAGGCGCCCAGCAGGAAGCTGACGATGGAGATGACGAGCGCACCCCAGAAGGCGGCGCCGAACCCGTCGACGTGCCAGCCGATCCCGAACTGTGCGGCCAGCCAGGAGGTCAGCATCAGCATCAGGGCGTTGATCACCAGCAGGAACAGTCCGAAGGTGAGGATCACCAGGCAGCCGGTCAGCGTCTGGAGGATGGGCTTGACGACGGTGTTCACCGCGCCGAGCAGCAACGCGACGAGGCCCACGGTGAGCACCATCCCGGTCGTGTCGGGAGCGGTCACCGTGATGCCGGCCACCAGATAGGTCGCGGCAGCGACGGCAAGAGAGTTCACCAACCAGCGCCAGATCATGCCCCCCATCATTCCCGCCGGGGGCCGCTCACGCACTCAGGGGTTCCCCGGGACGATCACCCAGTCGAGGACTCCCGGACGCTCCGACCGGGGGCCGGACCGTCCGGCTGATCCGACCGACCCGTGTGTCGACGATCCGGTCGATCAGGCGGGGTCGGTGCGGTCGGTGTCCGCCTCGGTCAGCCACTCCTGGAGCACCACCGCCTGGTTGAGGGCGGGGTCCTTCGCCGCGTACAGCAGGGTGACCTCGGGCAGATCGGCCCACTCCTTCACCCGGCGGGCGGCCTCCGGATTGGCGTCGAGCTCGGCCCGGTACCGGGCGACGAACTCCTCGAACCGGTCCGCCCGGTGGTCGAACCAGGTGCGCAGGTCCGGGGACGGGGCGAGGTCCTTGGCCCACTCGTCCAGGGCGGCACGTTCCTTGGAGATGCCCCGTGGCCAGAGCCGGTCGATGAGCACCCGGAACCCGTCGTCGGGGCCCGGGGAGTCATGGATGCGCTTCACAACGTAAGTGGTCATGGTTCCAGTGTGGCCCCGGTCACGGTGCCGGTTCAGCTGATCAGAGCCAGTCGATCCAGCCGCCGTGCTGGCCGACCCGGGCCAGCGGCCGGCCGTCCAGCGCCAGTACGAACCGGGCCGGCCCGCCGTCCGGGCCCGGGGACAGCTGGTCGCGGACCTCGGGCACCACCCGTTCCCCCTCACAGGAGATCCAGCGCGCCCCGAGGCCGCGGACCAGGTCCCCGAACCGGGCACGCCGCTCCCGCGGGACGTACGACAGGGTCGCGGTGTGCATCACCACCACGGTGTCGGCGTGTCGGCGGGCCTCGGCGACCACCCTCGGCAGCGCCTCCAGCGCGTCGCCGGTGACCACCGGCACCCGGGGCAGCCGGGCGACGGTGTCCAGGGCCCGGGCGAGGCGTTCCTCCCGCTCGGGCTGACCGGGCCAGACCAGGGCCCGCAGCCAGGCGCCCACCTCGGGATCGGTCGGGTCCAGCGGTGCGGTGTCGATCCCGCACCGCCAGGCGATGTCGGGCAGGGCGTACGCCGCCTCAGCGGGGGTGGCGCCCGCGATCCGGCAGCCGATCTCCGGGCGGCCCTCCCCCACCACCAGGTCGGGCCGGTCCGTGAACCGGTAGCGGTAGGCGTACGCGTCGGGGAGCAGGCACAGCCCGGCCGAGGAGCCCACCTCGACCAGGGCCAGTGGTCCGGCCTGGGCGCCGAGGCCGGCCAGCAGTGGCAGGTGCACGGCGCACCGGCCCACCTCGTTGGTCTGGGTGGAGTGGCCGAGGATGGTCCGTTGCGTCTGCTCCCAGTGCCGGTCGACCCAGTCGGCCAGGGCCGGCCCCGGGACCAGCGGGGCGCCGAGGTGGCGCAACGCAGCGAGGAACAGCTGGGGCTGGCGCTTCATGCCGGGCAGCCGGTCGAGCCGCGCAGCGACGTCCGGGGTGTCCGCGACCCAGCTGCACACTGCCTGCCAGGTGGGGGACGAGCCGGCCGCCTCGGTGGCGAACCACCGGTAGATGTCGACGATGTCCCCGTCCGCGTAGAAGTGTCCGGCCACAGGGTCATCCTCCCGGACCGGTGTGGCCCGGGGCTACACCCAGTCGTTGATCCGGAACAGGACGTACAGTCCGAGGGAGGACACCAGGATCATCCCGATGCTCAGCCCGACGCCCCAGGGCTGGTCGAAGCCCCAGTACGGGACGTTCTGCCCGAACCACCCGGTGATGGCGGTCGGCACGGCGATGATGGCGGCCCAGCCGGCGAGCTTCTTCATGATCTGGTTGAGGCGGGAGTCCTGCAGGGACAGGTGGGTCTCGAACATCGTGGACACCATGTCGCGGAGCGACTCGGTCCACTCCGCGGCCCGCAGGACGTGGTCGTAGAGGTCGTCGTACCAGGAGTCGAGCTCGCCCGGGGTGTCGGTGCGGTGCCGCAGCACACCGTTGACGACCTCGCGCATCGGCAGGACGATCCGGCGCAGATCGACCAGGTCCTTGCGCAGCCCGTAGACGAAGCGGACGAAATCGGCCCTGAGCTGTCCCTCGGCGAAGAGCATGTCCTCGAGCCGCTCGGTCTCGTCGTCGAGGGCCTGGATGGTCCCGAAGTGCCCGTCGACAACGACGTCGAGCAGGCCGTGGACCAGCGCCCCGGCCCCGTACGCCAGCAGATCGGGGTCGTCGCGCCAGACCCGTTCGACCGCCGACATGTCGAAGTCGTCGTCCAGGCGGATCGTCACCAGGGCGTGCGACGTGACGATCCCCGAGATCCGGCTGGAGACCACCCGGCCCTTGGTCGGGTCCAGGTGGTCGTGCGGCCGCAGCCGGGTGGCGTACACGGTGAAGAAGAGGTAGCCCTCGTGGCGCGAGACCTTGGGGCGCTCGAACGGCGCCAGCGCATCCTCGACGGCCGTCGGCGGCAACCCCAGTTCCCGGATCAGTGCGGCCAGCTCGCCGGGATCGGGCGCCAGCAGGTCGATCCAGACCAGGTTGTCCGGATCGCGGATCTCCTCGGCCACCTCGTCGGGGCGGACGTCGTCGTCGATGACCACCCCGCCGCGCCAGGTCCTGCTGGCCGCGATGCTGGAAATCTCCATCACGTCTCCTCCGGCCGATCGTCGCGGGTCGGTCCTTCACGATACCGGCCTCGGCGTCAGCCTCGGCGGGACCGGACCAGGGCCGGTGCCACCAGGGCCGGTCGGGACCGGGGCGGGACCGGCCGGGCAGGGACAGGGCCCCCGGGCCGGGGCCGGCGGGGCGGGGCGGGGCGCCTCGGCGCTGGCCGCCCTGGCGACCGGTCATGGCTACGACCGGTGGGGCGCGCGGGTGCTGTACGTCCTGCCGATCCTGGTGACACTCGTTCCGCTGCTGGCCTTCGCCCGGACCGCCTGGCTGGCCGTGCTCGGGGTCCTCGCCTGGGGCGCGGCGAACGGCCTGCAGGATTCCACCGTCAAGGCGCTGGTGGCCGACCTCGTCGGCAAGGACCGCCGGGCGACCGCGTACGGCGTGTTCGCGGCCATCCAGGGCGCGGCCGCGATCGGTGGCGGCGCTCTCGCCGGTGGTCTGTACGCCACGGCACTGCCGCTGCTGGTGGTCATCATCGCCGTCAGCCAGGTCGGCACCGCCCTGCTGCTCCACCGCACCCTCGGGCAGGACTGAGACCATCGGGTCGCCCCATGGCCGGCGTGCGGGGCAGACGTCGGGCGCACCGGACAGCCCGTACGGTCCGAACCGTGCTGGCGGCCCGGAGCGGCCGGACTGTCCGTGGGGTGTGTGAGAATCGGGCCCGTGACGATCACAGCAGCGGCGGACGGATCATCCCTCGGCAATCCAGGACCGGCCGGCTGGGCCTGGTACGTCGACGACGACTGCTGGGCCAGCGGCGGCTGGCCGCACGGCACCAACAACATGGGCGAGCTGATGGCGGTGCTGGACCTGCTGCAGCAGACCGCCCACATCGGCGAGCCGCTGCACGTGCTGTGCGACAGCCAGTACGCGATCAACGTGATCTCCAAGTGGACCAAGGGCTGGAAGCGGAAGGGCTGGAAGAAGTCCGACGGTAAGCCCGTGCTGAACGTCGATCTGGTCAAGGCCCTCGACGAGGCGATGCAGGGCCGCGACGTCACCTTCGAGTGGGTCCGTGGACACAACGGCCACGCGATGAACGAGGCGGCCGACCTCCGCGCCCGGGCCGCCGCCACGGCCTTCCAACAGGGCCGCGAACCGGATGCCGGGCCGGGGTTCCCGCTGGCCATCGGGCGTTCGCCCGCCCCGACCACCCCGCCCGCCACGACTGCCATGGACACCCCGGACGGCCCGCCCGCCCCGGCCGCGTCCGGCGGCACCGGTGCCCGGCGGGGCGGATCCGCCGCTCCCTCCACCGGACCGGCGCGACGCCGGCGCTCGGCGGCCCAGGCCCCGGTGACAGCGCCCGAGGTCGCCGAGCCCGAGGTGGAGGAGTCCGAGCTCGCCGAGGACTACCAGCAGCCCGATCTGTTCTCCGGCGCGCAGCCCGAGCTCGACCTGCCGGAGGTCGACCAGGTCGCCGAACTGGAGCGCTGGCTGCACAGCCCCGAGCCCGCCGAGGACCCGACCCAGTGGGCCGGGCTGCTGCATCCGGGCTGGTACCGGGTGCGCACCGACGGCACCCTCGACCACCGCGGCGACGTCCTCAGCGGGGTGCTCTCCCCCGACGTCTGCACCCTGGACATCCTCGAGGCCCGCCAGCTGCGCGCGGACGAGGTGCTGCTGCTCAGCCGTGCCACCGAGCCGTCGGCCACCACGACCGTACGGACCGCGCTGTGGGTGCGGGAGAACGCGCAATGGCAGCAGCGCTTCGAGCAGGTGAGCCCGGAGGCCTGACCCGTCCGCTTGATTCGCCCGGTGCCGCTGGGTTGACTGTGGTCAAGCCACGCGTGTGAGAAGGTGCCATGAACGCCCCGGAACGTCCCCTGCCCCCCACGTCGGATGCCCCCGCCCCCGTCACCGGCGGGCGCCCCGGGTGGGTGACGGTGCCCAACGCGGTCACCCTGCTGCGGCTGGTGCTCCTCGCCCCGGTCTGCTGGCTGCTGGTCCGATCCGCCTCGGTGGGGCCACTGTCGGTCGTGCTGCTCGCCCTGTGGGCATCCACGGACTGGATCGACGGATTCCTGGCCCGGCGCCTGCACCAGGTCAGCCGGGTCGGGCAGATGCTCGACCCGATCGCCGACCGGGTGGGCATCGGGGCCGTCGTCGTCTGCCTGGCGGTGGCCGGGCACCTGTCCTGGTGGGCGGTCGGCATCGTCCTGGCGACCGACCTGACCACCGCACTGATCGCCGGGCGGGCGGCGGCCCGCGGCCGGATCGTGGTGCACCGGCTGGGCAAGACCCGGACGGCCGTGCTGTTCACCGGCATCGCGGTGCTCGTGGCCGCGCTGGCCTTCGCTCCCGGGTTCGCCGTCGTGGGCACGGTGATCATCTGGGTCGGCGTGCTGCTGCACATCCTCGCGGGGACGGCGTACATCCGGCAGGCCATCACCGGCTCGTGGGACCGGCCCGAGGTGACCCGATGACGTCCCTCGGCATCCTGGGGTCGGGCCGGGTCGCGTACGCCCTGGAGCGGGCCTTCACCGCCCGGGACCTGCCGGTCACCCGGATGTCGGCCCGTGACTCCGCCGCTGTCGACGTCCTGGCGCTCGACCTGACCGTGCTGGCCGTCAGCGACGACGCGATCGGGCCGGTCGCCGCCGCCCTCGCGGCCGGGACCGCCCTGACAGGACAGGGCCGTGGCGTCGTCCACTGCTCCGGCGCCCTGGACCGCGCCGTCCTGGCACCGCTGGCCGACCGCGGCTGGATCACCGGAGCCTGGCACCCGATGCAGGCGTTCGCCGCCCCCGACACCCCGATCCGGGCCGGGGTCACCTGGGGGATCACCGCCGACCCCGCCCTCACCCCGGTGCTGCTCGAGCTGACCGCCGCGCTCGGCGGGCACCCACTCGTCCTGCGGGACGAGGACCGGGCCCGCTACCATGCGGCCGCGGCGATGGCCTCCAACTACACCGACGTGCTGATCCACCACGCGGCCCTGCTGCTGGAGGACTGCGGTCTGCAACCGGACGCCGCGCTGCACGCCCTCCTCCCCCTGGTCCGGACCAGTCTCGACGGGCTGGAGCGGACCGGGCTGCCGGCCGGGCTGACCGGCCCGCTGTCGCGCGGGGACGTCGGGACGATCCGACGCCACCTCGAGGCGATCGCCGACCGCCCGGACACCGCCGCCCTCTACCGCGCGGCCGGCCGGGCGACCCGCCCCCTGCTGCTCGCCCGCGGGATGGATCCGGCCACCGCCGACGCCCTCGACGCCGCCCTCCTCGACCCCGTCGACGCCGCGCTCCCCAGCCCCGTCGACCCCGCGGTCCCTGTCGACGCCGCGGCCCACGACGCTGTCGACGGCGCATTCCGTGACGGCACCGCAGCCCCTGTCGATGCCGCCCAGCGGGACCTGCTCGATACCCCCGGGACGATCACCTAAACTTGAGCCGAACACCACACGGCAGAGAGGTACACACGTGCGGTTCCGGACGATGGTCAGCGGCAAGATCCACCGAGCGAGGGTCACAGCGGCCGATCTCGACTACGTCGGCAGCATCACCGTCGACGAGGATCTCCTCGACGCAGCGGACATCCTGCCCTTCGAGCGGGTCCAGGTCGTCGACCTGAACAACGGCGAGCGTCTCGAGACGTACACCATCGCCGGCGCCCGTGGCTCGGGCGAGATCCAGCTCAACGGCGCGGCGGCCCGGCTCGTACAGCCCGGCGACCTCGTCATCATCATGGCCTACACGCAGGTGGCCGACCCCGTCCCCGAGGGCTGGCACCCGAAGGTCGTCCTGGTCGACGCGAACGACAACTCGATCGCCCGGATCATCACCGACGTCAACGACCCGATGGCCCTGCACGGCCCGATGCCGGCGACGCTGGCCTGACCGATGCGCACCTCGATCGCCGACATCCGGGCGGCGTACCGGCGCGGTGAGCGCGTCCCGATGATCACCGCGTACGACTACACCAGTGCGCAGTTGGTGGAGCGCGCCGGCGTCCCGATGATCCTCGTCGGTGACTCCCTCGGCATGGTGGTCCAGGGCCACGACTCGACCCTGCCGGTCACGGTGGACGACATGGTCTACCACACCCGGGCCGTGGTCCGGGGCTGCGCGACGCCGCTGGTCGTGGCGGACCTGCCGTTCATGACGTACGCCACCGAGACCGATGCGCTGCGCCACGGTGCCCGGCTGCTCGCCGAGGGCGGCGCGACCTCGGTCAAGCTGGAGGGCGGCCGGCCGGTCGCCCCGACGGTCCGCCGGCTGGTGGCCGCCGGGCTCCCGGTGATGGGTCACCTCGGCTTCACCCCGCAGTCGGTCAACCAGATCGGCATGCGGGTGCAGGCCAAGGAATCGCTCGCCGCCCGCGGCCTGGTCGAGGACGCGCTCGCCCTGCAGGACGCCGGGGCCTGGGCCGTGGTCCTCGAGCTGATCCCCGCTCCGCTCGCCGCCGAGGTGACGGCGCGGCTCGACATCCCGACCATCGGGATCGGTGCCGGCCCCGGCTGCTCCGGTGAGGTGCAGGTCTGGCATGACCTGCTCGGGTTGTTCACCGACTTCGTCCCGCGGCACACCCGCCGCTACCGCACGCTCGGCGAGGAAGTGGTCGGTGGCCTGCAGGCCTACGCCGAGGACGTACGATCCGGCGTGTTCCCGACCGAGGCGAACAGCGCCGGGATGGACCCGGAGGTGCTGGCCGAGGCCCTCGCCGGCCTGGACCGGCCCGCCCGGCACCAGGCCTGAGCGCCCCCGGCGGCCTGAGCACCCCGCCGGATCGGCCGACGGACCAGCAGGCACGTGAACCAGCAGGAGGCACAGGGATGAAGGTCGTCACCACGCGTGAGGAGCTCCGGGTCGCCCGGGCGGGACTGAGCGGTGGGGTCGGCCTGGTGCCGACGATGGGCTTCCTCCATGACGGCCACCTGAGCCTGGTCCGCCGGGCCAAGCAGGAGAACGACGCCGCCGCGGTGTCGATCTTCGTCAACCCGACCCAGTTCGGCCCGACCGAGGACCTCGCGGCGTACCCGCGCGACCTCGACCACGACCTCGCGCTGCTGGCCGACGCCGGGGTGGATCTGGTCTGGACACCGCGGGTCGAGGACGTCTACCCGGCCGGCTTCGACACGTACGTCACCCCCGGCGGCGTCGCCGACGTGCTGGAGGGGGCCCGCCGGCCCGGACACTTCCGCGGTGTCGCGACGATCATCAGCATCCTGTTCCACCTGGTCGCCCCGCAGCGGGCGTACTTCGGCCAGAAGGACGCCCAGCAGGTGGCGGTGATCCGCCAGCTGGTGCGCGATCTGGGCCTGCCGGTCGGGATCGTCGCCGGCCCGATCATCCGCGAGCCCGACGGGCTGGCGATGAGCAGCCGCAACACCTACCTGTCGGCCGAGGACCGGCCCGCCGCGCTGGTGCTGTCCCGCGCCCTGCACGCGGCCGAGCTGGCCTGGGACGGTGGGGAACGCGACGCCGAAGCACTGCGGGCGACCATGCGGCAGATCCTCGCCGCCGAGCCGCGGGCGACGGTCGACTACGTCAGCGTCGCCCACCCCGACACCCTGGCCGAGCTGGCGACCGTCGACCCGGCGGTGGGTGCGCTGGCCTCCCTGGCCGTACGGGTCGGGACTCCCCGGCTGATCGACAACCTGGTGCTGGCGCCCCGGGGCTGACCCGACGCGGCCGCCCCGATGCCGCCAATGTCACACCGCTGTACGGCCCAGGAACGGCACGCCGGGCCCGAACGCCGCCGCCGGTGCGGGGCCTTTCGGATAATCTGGGCGGGCCGACGAGCGTCCGCAACGCAGCCGTACGACCCAGGGAGATGCCCAGCACATGGCAAAGATCATCTACACCCACACCGACGAAGCGCCCTTGATGGCCACGTACTCCTTCCTCCCGGTCATCGAGGCCTTCGCCTCGACCGCCGGTGTGGAGGTCGAGACGCGTGACATCTCGCTGGCCGGGCGCATCCTGGCCGCGTTCGCCGACCTGCTGCCCGCGGACCAGCAGGTGGCCGATACACTCGCCGAGCTCGGCGAGCTCGTGAAGGCCCCCGAGGCCAACATCATCAAGCTGCCGAACATCTCGGCTTCGGTCCCCCAGCTCAAGGCGGCCGTCAAGGAGCTGCAGGCGCTCGGCTACGGTCTGCCCGACTACGTCGACGAGCCGGCCACCGACGCGGAGAAGGACGCTCGCGCCCGCTACGACAGGATCAAGGGTTCTGCGGTCAACCCGGTGCTGCGCGAGGGCAACTCCGACCGGCGTGCCCCGCTGGCGGTGAAGAACTACGCCCGCAAGCACCCGCACTCGATGGGCGCCTGGTCGCCGGAGTCGAAGACCCGCGTCGCGACCATGGGCCACGACGACTTCCGGACCAACGAGAAGTCCGTCATCATGCCGGCCGACGACACGCTGCAGATCAAGCTGGTCGCGGCGGACGGCACCGAGACCGTCCTCAAGGAGAAGCTGCCGGTCCTGGCCGGTGAGGTCGTCGACGGCACCTTCCTCAGCGCGGCGAAGCTCGACGCGTTCCTGGCCGACCAGGTCGCCGCCGCCAAGGCCGAGGGCGTGCTGTTCTCGGTGCACCTCAAGGCCACCATGATGAAGGTCTCCGACCCGATCATCTTCGGTCACGTGGTCAAGGCGTTCTTCCCGAAGACCTTCGCCACGTACGGCGCCGACCTCACCGCCGCCGGCCTGTCCGCCAACAACGGCCTGGGCGCGATCCTCGCCGGTCTCGACGCGCTGCCGAACGGCGCGCAGATCAAGGCCTCCTTCGACGCCGAGCTGGCCGACGGCCCGACCCTGGCCATGGTGAACTCCGACAAGGGCATCACCAACCTGCACGTCCCCTCCGACGTCATCGTCGACGCCTCCATGCCGGCGATGATCCGGATCGGCGGCCACATGTGGGGTCCGGACGGCAAGGAGGCCGACACCCTCGCGGTGATCCCCGACTCCTCGTACGCCGGCGTCTACCAGGCCGTGATCGAGGACTGCAAGGCCCACGGTGCGTACGACCCGACGACCATGGGATCGGTCCCGAACGTCGGCCTGATGGCGCAGAAGGCCGAGGAGTACGGCTCCCACGACAAGACCTTCGAGATCCCGACCGCCGGCACCGTCCAGGTCGTCAACGCCGCCGGTGACGTGCTGATCGAGCACGCCGTCGAGGCCGGCGACATCTGGCGCGGCTGCCAGGCCAAGGACGCCCCGATCAAGGACTGGGTCAAGCTGGCCGTCACCCGTGCCCGCGCCTCGCAGACCCCGGCCGTCTTCTGGCTCGACCCGACCCGCGCGCACGACCGCAACATCGCCGAGAAGGTCAAGGCCTACCTGCCGGAGTTCGACACCGACGGCCTGACGATCGAGATCATGTCCCCGATCGAGGCCACGAAGTACTCGGTGGAGCGGATCCGCAAGGGCGAGGACACCATCTCGGTGACCGGCAACGTGCTGCGTGACTACAACACCGACCTGTTCCCGATCCTCGAGGTCGGCACCTCGGCCAAGATGCTCTCGGTCGTCCCGCTGATGAGCGGCGGCGGCCTGTTCGAGACCGGTGCCGGCGGCTCCGCCCCGAAGCACGTCCAGCAGCTGCTCACCGAGAACTACCTGCGCTGGGACTCCCTGGGTGAGTTCATGGCGCTGGCCGAGTCGCTGCGCCACGAGGCGACCAACGGCAATGCCAAGGCCGGTGTGCTCGCCGCGGCCCTGGACAGGGCCACCGAGACCCTGCTCGACCAGAACAAGGGCCCGGCCCGCAAGGTCGGCCAGATCGACAACCGCGGCAGCCACTTCTGGCTGGCGAACTTCTGGGCCCAGGAGCTCGCTGCGCAGGACGACGATGCCGAGCTGGCCGCCGCCTTCGCCCCGGTCGCCGAGGAGCTGGCGGCCACGGCCGACCAGATCGATGCCGAGCTGATCGGGGTCCAGGGTCACCCGGTCGACCTGGGCGGCTACTACCGTCCCGACGACGACAAGACCTCGGCGATCATGCGGCCGTCGGTCACCTTCAACGCGATCATCGCGAAGCTGGCCTGAGCCGCGCGCTGACCAGCACCAGCCGGCCCGCCGGCGGGGCATGACAGCAGCATGACAACGGGCGGACGGGGGCCGGGGGGGCCCCCCGCGC
>NZ_JAYFNG010000025.1:0-2050 GCF_034933565.1 Raineyella sp. | reverse complement strand
CCTAAGGTTGAGTCCGTGGATAATCAGCACCACGCGCCGCTTATGGTACAAGCACCCGTCCGTGCGCTCGATCCGGACGGCACGGGCATCGTCACCATCGGCACGATTGCCTTCGTGATCGCGACGGTTGTGCTCTGGCTGCAGCGAGACGCGTTGAACGCCGCCGGCCAGGGCTGGTGGCTGTGGGTGTGTGTCACCGGGGTCGGGATCGGCCTGGTCGGGATGGCAGTGGTCTGGGTGCGATCCCACCGCCGCAAACGCTCCGAGGCCGAGGCGGACCCGGCTCCGACCGACTGAGCCCCCGCCAAATCCGGTACGAAGCCGCCAGCCGAGGGAATATCCCCCTCGACCCTCGATCTCGAACCGGATTTGGCACGGCACAGCCCGACCCGGCACGGGACGGGACGCGGCTGGAACTCGTCGAAGAGGAACTCAGTCGAAGAGGAACTCAGTCGAAGAGGAACTCGTCGGTGGTGATGGTGTCCCACATCGGCTGGCCGAGGTCGACGCCGCGGCGAGGCTCGCCCACGTCGGAGTGGCCGCCGCAGCCGTGGTCCCGGCTGATGACCCGGCCGTCGCTGGGCGAGAACTCGTTCGCGCACACCCCGAACACCTCGCCCAGCCTGCCCTGCAGCGGCAGGAAGTAGCCGCAGGTCTCACACAGCGCGGGGGCCTGCTGGGTCATCGGGTTGTCCGGGCCGCCGTCGCCGGAGATCCAACGCTCGGCAGCCAGGTCACGTCCCACCGGGGAGAGCACGCGCTCACGTCCCAGTCCGAGTTCAGCCACCACCGCACGGATCTGCGAGGACTCGGCAGGGTCAGGGTCGGAGGCGTCCTCGCCGCCGGTGTAACCCGGTTCGAGGCGGACGTCGTCGGCCGGGGTCGGGAGCAGCGCACCCGGAGTGATGTCGCCGCCGGAGATCCGGTCGGCCCAGGGCACCCAGGGCGCGGCCAGCAACGCACCGTCGGAGGGCACCATGGTGACCTCGTTGACCGTGACCACCCGGCCGCGGGAGGCCCGCGCCACGGTGACCGCCCAATTCCAGCCCGGGTAGGCCGGGTGGTCCACAGCAAAGTAGTGGGTGGCCACCCGAACGCCGTCAGCGGTCACACCGCGGTGCTCACCCACGCCGAAGACGCCGGCACGCCGGACCGCCGCCGCCCTGGCCAGGTCGACAGCCTCCGCGCAGGCGGTGTCGAGCTCGACGGTCACCGGCACCTCAGAGCTCCAACTCGTCGGCGACCCCGCGCAGCACGGACGCAACCTTGCCGGAGATCTTGGAATCGGGGTGGCGTCCGCGGCGGTAACCGTTGCCGATCCCGTCCAGCATCTTGATCAGGTCCTCGACGATGATCGCCATCTGCTCGGGGCTCTTGCGCTGAGCCTTGGACAGCGACACCGGGGCCTCCATCAGCCGGACGCTGAGCGCCTGCTCACCCTTCTTGCCCGCGATGACGCCGAACTCGACCTTCTGACCGCGCTTCAGGGTGGTGACGCCAGCCGGCAGCGCGGACGCACGGACGTACACGTCCTCGCCGCCCTCGTCCTTGGACAAGAAGCCGAAACCCTTCTCGGCGTCGTAGTAGCGCACCTTGCCTACCGGCATGATCCTCACTCCTGGCATCGTCTCCGGGCGGGGATGCTCCCGCCGGCTCCGATCAAGCCTAGTGGACACCGCCCAACCGTGGGCATTCCCGCGGCCGGCTCCCCCCGACAGCCCTCGGCCGGGTGCCCGTCGTTCCAGCAAGGCAATTACGATGGGCCCATGGCGACCTGGCGGGACGGACCCGAGTACGCGCCGCAACAGCGGCCGGAGGCGTTCGTCGAGCCACCGGCCGGGCCGCTGGATACCCCGGCCACGCCTGCCGATCCGAGCGCGGGGGCGCCGGCCGAGCAGCCGTCCTTCACCGCGCCCGATGCACCAGCACCCGACCTGACCACCCTGATCCCCGCCTCGGCGGGCCCGGGGCGGGATCCGCGGCAGGCCTTCGAGGTGGTCACCAGCACGATGACCTCCTCCACCGGGACCGCCTGGGCGTCAGCCCACTC
>NZ_JAYFNG010000024.1:0-71258 GCF_034933565.1 Raineyella sp. | reverse complement strand
GGTGGGGGGGGGGCCCCGGCGGCGGGACCCCCGCACCACGCACCGGGGGTGGGTCAGGAGCCGGCGTGAGCCAGCTTGTACTCGGTGGCCCAGTTGTCGACGAAAGCCGTCCGGACCTTGTCCCAGGAGCCGGTGCCCTGGGCGTACTGCAGCAGCGCCTGACCGACGCCGTTCTTCCACTCATCGGACGGCATCGTGGTGAAGTTCCACGACACCGGCGTCTTGCCGGCCTTCTGGTAGGCGGCATCGGCCAGCACCAGCGGGTTGGTCGACGGGACGTTCCCGAAGGTGTTGAACGGCGTCACGAAGCCCATGGTCTTGGCCATGGCGTTCTTGCCGGTGTCGGTGGTGATCACCCACTTGAGGAAGTCCTTGGTGGCCTGCTGGTCAGCCTTGGACGCCTGGTTGTTGATCACCCAGTAGTTCTCCGAGCCGGTGCACAGGCCCTGGTTCTGCTCGCCCTCGGCGCCGATGTAGATCGGCAGCATCCCCATGTCGGAGTCCGCGACGCTCTTGCCCTTGATGTTGTTGTAGGCCCAGGTGCCGTTCTGGTAGAAGACCGCCTTGCCGAGGGCGAACTCGGAGTTGGCGTCATCGACCGTCTTGCCCGACAGCTGGGAGGGCGGGGTGGTCGAGTTCTTGATGTAGAGGTCGAAGATGCGCTGGTAGCCGTCCAGGTACTGGTCGGTGATGGTGGCCGGCTGGCCGGTCACGTGGTTGGCCTTGAACTGGTAGTACAGCGGCAGGTTCGCCAGGTGGGTCTTGAAGCGCCAGTCGGACGAGGAGTCGAAGCCGGCCGAGGTGAACGCACCCTGGACACCGAGGGTGTCCTTCTTCGCCTGGATGCCCTGGGCGACCTTCGCCAGGGTGTCGAAGCTGTTGATCTGGTCGACCGAGGTGACCGCCGCACCCGGGAGCGCGAAGTACTTGTTCAGCAGCGCCTTGTTGTAGATGATCCCGTACGTCTCCATCGCGTACGGGACCGCCAGCACCTGCTTGCCGTCGTCGCTCTTCAGCGCGAGGTTCTTGTCCGTCAGATCGGTGTAGATCGCGGTGTCGGTGAGGTCGGCGGCGTAGCTCTTCCACGTGGCCAGGCCGACCGGGCCGTTGACCTGGAACAGGGTCGGGGCCTCGGACTTGGCCATCTCCGACTTCAGGGTGGTCTCGTACGTCCCGGACGCCGCCGTCTGGACGTTGACCTTGACGCCGGTCTCCTTGGTGTAGTCGGCCGCGAGGTTCTTCCAGTCGTCAGCCTGTTCCGGCTTGAAGTTCAGGAAGTAGACCTTGCCGGCGCCTCCGGAGCCACCTTGGTTCGATGTCGACGAGCACGCGGCGAGCGTGCCGGCGAGAGTGAATGCTGTGGCGCTGGCAGTGAGCGCCAACGCGAGCTTGCGGTACTTCATTGTCCCGGCCTTCCTCCATTGGATCTAGGGCACTCGAACCGGATTCGGAAACGATTCCGGGAAGTTCTGATCCGAGAACCTACGGCACCCTGGCCGGGACCGCAACTGATTCCGACTATCCCCAGGTGTTACGTTCGACACTCGATGTGGTGGCGGTGTCGACCCCCTGGGTGAGCAGTGGGGCGAGGGCCCGTTCGAGCAGTGGCGTGACGGCGAAGACCGCCAGCGGGTACCCCAGCAGGACGAGCAGGAACAGCCCCTGGGGAAGGTGGAGTGCGACGAGCACCACCAGCGTTCCAAGGGCCAGATGGATCCCCAGTACGGCCAGCGACAGTGGGAGTCGGGCGAAGGCCAGTACCACGGCGTTGCGCAGGGTGCGCCACGGCGGGTTGTCGAACCGCGCCTGCAGTGCCCACACGTACGGGAACACCAGCAGATAGGCCAGTGAGAGGCCGATCCGGGCGGGCAGCAGGCCGGGGACCGGTGCCACCATCCAGCTCCGGGCCAGCGCCGCGCCGAGGGGCGCCAGCACCGCCAGCAGCACGGTCGAACGGCCCAGGTTGGACCGGAAGGAGGTGAAGTACATCGCCGTCGTACCACCGCCGGTGTCGGACTGGATCCGACGGGCGCAGTCGTAGAGGGCGGTCAGACTGGCGCCGACGGTGACCAGCGGGATCGAGGTGAGCAGGGCCAGCAGATTGAGCAGCACGATGTCGGCCACCCGGCCCAGGGCATGCCACAGCGGAGTGTCGAGATCGAAGAGTCCACGGAACACCTACCGGCCTCCTCCGGGCGGGACGTCGCTCCACTTTACCCAGAAGCGCAGCTCACGGGCGACGTTTTCGGAGACGTTTCCGAACTGTTGTCATCGGCACTCCTGCCATGGGTGGGCGTCGTCGTTCGACCCGGACGGATCCGTGACCGGAGGAGGCGCAGCCGGGCGGGTTCGGCGGGCAGGGGGGTGCAACCGGACGAGGGGCGGCGGGACGGGGACAACCGCACGAGCGTCGGCGGGGCGACGGCCGGCGGGTCGGGGTCGGTCGAACGGCTCGCGTATCCCACATCCGGGGCGCCGGATGATCCGCGGGATGATCCGGGCGCGAGCGTGCGTTACACTGGTGATCTCGCGTGGGTCCGTCCCTCAGGGGGCGGGGCAGCGAGGACAACTCAACAGGGGATGATCGGTTTCGACATGGGAGTGTTGTCCCAGGAGAAGCGGGCCGAGGAGCCAGGGTCAACTCGTTAACGACCCCTGGAAACCAATAAGTGCCAACAACAAGCGCACTGACTTCGCTCTCGCTGCCTGAGCAGTGATCGAAGGGTCAGCCCGGGAGTGTTCCCGGCTCGGTGTCTGGCCTCATCAAGGGAACTACCCGTCGCCTCGCGTCACAGGGCGTGAACGGGGAAACTTACTGTGACTGGGCTCGTCCACCACTTGCTGGCGTGAGGGTGGGAGCCGAGCAGAACGCCTAGCCAGCTGCGCCCGGAGAATGTCTGAGCTGCCTGTCATGGACCGGGGTTCGATTCCCCGCATCTCCACCACCCTTGTTGACGAACGGGTGTCCCGCTGCGGCGGGACACCCGTTCTGCCTGTCCGGACCCGCCACCTAGAATCGGCGCGTGCCCGACTTCCTTGTTCTCGCCTCCGTGGTCGTCGCCGTGACCTTGCTCGCGGCGGCCGTGGGGAAGTGGCGACACCCCGACCTCGCCCACACGGCCTTCGAGGGGGCCGGTCTGCCGGCCTGGATCGGCTCGCCCGCCGTCCGCCGCTGGCACCCCGTGGCCGAGTGTGTCATCGGGCTGGGCATCCTGCTGGTGCCCGCCCCGTGGAACCTGCTGCCGGTGGCGGCGGGCGCCGTACTGATGACCGCCTACCTCGTACTGGTGGTGCTCGCCGTCCGGGCCCCCGGGCCGGTCTCGTGCGGTTGCTTCGGCGCCGCGGACACGGCACCGGTGTCGAGGCGGACCCTCGCCCGCAACATCCTCCTGGTGATCGCAGCGGCCGTCGCGGTCGTCGATGCCGCCGCCGGTGGCTCGGTGATCGGCCGGCTCGCCACCCCGGCCGTCTGGGGCTGGGTCCTCGGCGCGGTCGTCGCGGTCGCGGTGGCGGTGCTGGCCGTGGCCGGAGCTCCCGCGGACGTGACCGCACCGGAGCCGGTCCCGGTAGCGGCGGAGGATGCGGAGGACCTCGAGGAGTATCTGCGCGAGGAGATCCCGGACGTGACGCTGACCGATCCCGACGGGCACCCGGTCCCGCTGCGCTCGCTGGCCGCCGGCGGCGCGCAGCTGCTGCTCTTCCTGTCGCCGGGCTGCGGGTCGTGCGCCGGCATCGCCCGCGACCTGCCCCGGTGGATGGCCCGGGAACTACCGATCGGGATCCGGGTCGTGGTCTCCGCCGGGGCCCCGGACATGCCGGGGGCGCCGGTCTGGGTGGAGACCGCATGGATCGACCCGGCGGGGGAGGTCGGCCGTACGCTCGGCGTCGGCGGGACACCCGGTGCGGTGCTGCTCGGCGCCGACGGGCTGCTCGCGGGCGGTCCGGTGCTCGGATCGGCGGCGGTGCGCGAGTTCTACGTGCAGATCGCCGAACAGCTGGAAGAGGCGGCCAACGTCTCCTGAGCCGGGCCACAATGGTCCGGTGGAGGTACGTCGGCCGCGGCGCGGAGACCTACTGGTGTCGACCGTCGACGTGCGCGACGGCGGCGTCTTCGAGCAGTCCGTGATCTTCTTGGTCGACGCCGACGACGACGGTGCCCTCGGGGTGGTGCTCAACAAGCGCGCCGATCTGTCGCTGGAGCGGGTGCTGCCCGACTGGGTCGACGTGGTCAGCGTCCCCCGGGTCCTCTACCAGGGCGGGCCGGTCCTGCCCGAGGGTGCGGTCTGCCTGGCCAGCGTGAAGGATCCTGCGGAGGAACCCCCGGGGTGGCGGCCGGTGGTGGGCCGGATCGGCCTGCTGCACCTGGACACGCCGCTGGAGCTGGTCGCCGGCACGTACGACGACATCCGGATCTTCGCCGGCTATGCCGGGTGGTCGCCGTGGCAGATGGAGACCGAGATCGGTCGCGGGCTCTGGTACGTCGTGCCGGCCGCGTACACCGATGTCTTCGGCCACTCACCGTGGACGTTGTGGCGCGAGGTGCTGCATCGCCAGGGCGGCGAGCTGGCCGTCTACTCGACCTGGACGGACGTTCCACACCTCAATTGACCGATCCGGGGTCAGGCACGGCGTGTGATTAGGATGGGGACACCGGCAGACGACAAGGAGACCAACTGTGGCGTACGGAGCCCGGCCTGCGATGTCGCGGGCGACGATCCTGGTGGTCGACGACGACGCGGCACTGGCCGAGATGCTGCAGCTGGTGCTCCAGCAGGAGGGCTTCGCCACCTCCTGGGTCGGCCGCGGTGACGAGGCGATGGACGTCCTGCGCGAGGTCCAGCCGGATCTGGTGCTGCTCGACGTCATGCTGCCGGGCAAGGACGGGGTGGAGATCTGCCGGGAGATCCGCGCCGAGTCCGACGTGCCCGTGGTGATGCTCACCGCCAAGTCCGACACCACCGATGTGGTGGCCGGCCTGGAGGCCGGGGCGGACGACTACATCGCCAAACCGTTCAAGGCCAAGGAACTGATCGCCCGGGTCCGCACCCGGCTGCGTCGCCTGCCCACCGAGCATCCCGCCGAGAGCCTGTCGATCGGCGACCTGCAGATCAGCGTCGAGTCGCATTCCGTACGCCGCGGCGACCAGGAGATCCCCCTGACGCCGCTGGAGTTCGACCTGCTGCTGGCGCTGGCCCGCAAGCCCCGCCAGGTGTTCAGCCGGGAGGTGCTGCTGGAACAGGTCTGGGGCTACCGCCACGCCGCCGACACCCGGCTGGTGAACGTGCACGTCCAGTGGCTGCGCTCCAAGATCGAGAAGGACCCCGAACACCCCCAGATCGTGCTCACGGTCCGCGGCGTCGGCTACAAGGCCGGCGTGACGGCGGGCCAGCGGATCGACTGACCTGATGGCCCGCAGGCTTCCCGCTCGGGTGGCCGGTGCGCTGCGGTGGTTCGGCCAGGCACTCCGGCGCTTCTTCCGCCACCCCCTGGACGTCTGGCGCGGCTCGCTGCCGATGCGGGTGGTGACCAGCACCGTGCTGGCCTCCACGGCGGTGCTGGTGGCGGCCGGCTTCCTGCTGATGCAGCAGGCCAGTGACGGGGTGATCCAGGGCAAGCGCACCGCGGCGATGGCGGAGGCCGAGGTCGCCTTCGACACCGCCCAGACCCAGATGCTGACCACCGACCTCGCCGCCGGGAACCTGAACGAGATCCTCAGCAAGGTCGCCATCGACCTGGACAAGCGGGGCAGTGTCAGCGGCCAGTACCACGTCCTCGTCCAGGGACCGGTGTCGAGTTTCCGGTCCGGCGGGATGCAGCCGGAATCGGTCCCGACGGGGCTCTCCGACCAGGTGTCGCGGGCCGGCGGGGTCTGGGCCTCGGCCACCCTGATCGTGTACGAGGACGGGCACACCGAGCCCGGTTGGGCGGTCGGATCGGCGCTGAACGCGCCGGGTGCCGGGCGCTTTCCGGTCTATCTGGTCTTCCCGCTGACCCAGGAGACCCAGACCCTGCAGGTGCTGCGCAGCGCGGTGATCACCACCTGGGTCATCCTGCTCGTCGCCCTCGGGCTGGTGGCCGCGTTCGTCGCCCGGCAGGTGGTCATCCCGGTCCGGGCCGCCCGGCAGGCCGCCGAGGCCCTCGCCTCGGGCAACATGGCCGACCGGATGCCGGTCCGCGGGACCGACGACGTCGCCCGGCTGGCCACCTCGATGAACAACATGGCCTCGGAGCTCCAGACCCGGATCAGCCAGCTGGAGAACCTCTCCCAGGTCCAGCAGCAGTTCGTCTCCGACGTGTCCCACGAGCTGCGTACGCCCCTGACGACGGTGCGGATGGCCGGCGACTTCCTCTATGAGGCGCGCGACGACTTCGATCCGGCGACACGGCGGTCCGCCGAGCTGCTGCACGACGAGCTCGAGCGGTTCGCCTCGCTGCTGGACGACCTGCTGGAGATCTCCCGGTTCGACGCCGGTGCGGCGGTGCTCAGCGAGGCGAAGGCCGATCTGGTGGAGATCGTCGAGGCCGAGGTGGAGGCCCAGCGGCCCTTCGCCGAGAGCAAGGACACCCCGATCGTCGTCCGTGCTGCCGAACCGGCGTACGCCGAGGTGGATCCGCGCCGGATCCAGCGGATCCTGCGCAACCTGATCACCAACGCCATCGAGCACGGCGAGTCCCGGCCGATCGAGATCACCGTGGTCGGGGACGAGCGGGCCGTCGCGGTGACGGTGCGCGACCACGGTGTCGGCTTCGCCGCCGACCAGGCCAGGATGGTGTTCCACCGCTTCTGGCGCGCCGACCCCTCCCGGGCCCGGACCGTCGGCGGCTCCGGACTGGGACTGGCCATCGCGATGGAGGACGCGCGGCTGCACGGCGGCACGCTGAACGCCTGGGGCCGGCCCGGACAGGGGGCCCAGTTCCGCCTCACCGTCCCGCGCACCCCGGGCGGCCTGGTCGAGGTCTCGCCGCTGCCGATCGTGCCGCGCGATTTCCTCGACGCCCAGGCCCAGGCAGCCGCCCGCGAGCACGCTGCGGCGCAGGAGCGCGCCGCGACCGATCCGGTCCCCGCGCCCGACACCGGAGAGGAGGCCCCGGCATGACCAGGAGATCGACGAGGCGCCGACACCCGGCCCGGGCGCTGCTGGCGCTGGTGGTCGCCACGCTGCTCGGCGGCTGCGTGTCCGTCCCGAGCGGCGGGCCGGTCGTCCGTGGCGACCAGGCCAGCACCCGCTCGACGTCCCAGGTCGAGATCGCCGCCCAGCCACCGGCGCCCAACAGCTCGCCGCGGGCGATCGTGGACGGCTTCCTGCAGGCGATGGCGGCGTACGAGCCGGATTACGCGACCGCCAGGCTCTACCTCACCGCGGCGGTGCGGAACAACTGGCAGCCGATGTCGGGTGTCACCGTCTACGCCGACGGGCACTCGCTGGCCGAGTCCGACGGTCGGGTGATCCTCAACACCCCGGTCACCGGCCGGGTCGATGCCCGCGGGACCTTCACCCCGGTCAAGGAGCAGTTGTCCACCGACTTCGGCCTCCAGCGTGGGGCGGACGGCCAGTGGCGGATCTCGGCGCCGCCCCAGGGCCTGTTGGTCAGTCAGTTCGTCTTCGACAACTTCTTCCAGCACCCCAACCTCTATTGGCCCGAGCCGGGCGGGCAGTACCTGGTGCCCGACCCGGTCTCGCTGGCCCAGGGGAGACGTACGCCCTCGACGCTGGTGCGCGCCCTGCTGGCCGGGCCGGGGGACTGGATCGGGCCCGCCGTCAGCAGCGCCATTCCGGGCGGCACGACGCTGCGGAACGACGTCACCGTGGACGGGGCCGGGGTCGCCACGGTCGACCTCGGCGGCCCGATCGACAGTCTGGACATGCAGCAGCGTCGGCTCATCGCCGGGCAGCTCACCTGGACCCTCGCCCAGGTGCCGTCGGTGACGGGGGTGAAGGTGCTGCACAACGGCGCCTCGTACGCCCTCGGTGACCTGGCCGGTCAGAACTCGGTCGTGCCGGTGAAGGCGCTGCCGGTCATGTCGCCGGTCCCGGCCGGGCTGGACAACCGGCTCTTCGCGATCGTCGACCGCAGGGTCGTCCGGGTCGACCAGGGCGATCAGACCAGCACGATCGTCCCGGTCCCGGGGCCTTTCGGTCAGGGGGGAGTGGTGCCGGAGAGTCTCGCCGTCACGGCCGCGGCGGACACCGCGGCGGTCGTCACCGGGGCCGGGACCCGGGTGACCACCTTCGACCTGTCGGCCGGCACCACCACAGCGACCTTCACCGGCCTGTCCCAGGTGCTCCGCCCGCAGTTCGCGCGGACCGGTGAGCTGTGGCTGGTGTCCGGTGAACCGGGTCATCAGCGGATCCAGGTGGCCCAGGGCGACCAGCTGCACGACGTGGACGCCGGGGACCTCGCCGGGGCGCGGATCAGCAGTTTCCGGCTGTCCCCGGACGGGGTACGGATGGCGGTGGTCATCGAGCGCGACGGCCACACCACGCTGGCGCTGGCCCGGGTCGACCGCCACGGTGGGACCATCCGCGTCGAGGGCCTGCAGGTCGTCCCACTCGCCACCAGCGGCCAGGCGCAGCTCACCTCGGTCAGCGACATCGGCTGGATCGGCCCGATGGGTCTGGCCGTGCTCGGCGCCGGTCAGGAGAGCACCCAGCCGAGTCCGTACCGGCTCGACCTCAGCACCGTCGCCGTGCAACAGATCGGGCAGCCGGACGGCTGGCAGGCCCGGTCGATCGCGACCCTGCCGAACCCGGAGAGTACCCGGATGGTGGTCGTCGGCGACCAGGGCGGGGCCTGGCGTTACGAGGACGTCTTCACCTGGCCGCGGCTGTCGGGTACGATCACCGCCGCCGCCTACCCGGGCTGATCGGCCGCCTGGCTGACTCTCCGCCCACCTCGGATCGGCTGTCGACCTCGGCCGGCCCCACCTATCCGGGATCCGCCGTCTGGGTCGGCTGGACTCGCGCCTGCCCGGGGCGGCACGCAGCGGCGCCGCCCACGCTCACCGGACCGTCCACAGCGGTGGTCCGCCGGGGCCGCCCATCCACAGCGGTGGGGCTGATCGCCTTCCGGGAGCCGGAACGGCCCACACCGGTGCCATGGACACGACCCTGCGCGAAGCGGCGGCCGACCTGCTGCTGGGGCGTACGTGTGCCGGCTGCGGTCGACCGGGGCCGACGGTCTGCCCCGGCTGCCTGGAGTGGATCGCCGCCCACGGTCCGCGGATCGTCCGGCCCCGCCCCACCCCGCGAGGGCTGCCGATGACGGTGGCCTCGATGCCGTACACCGGCCCGGTGCGGGGCCTGGTGCACCGCTACAAGGAGGCCTCTGCCTGGGGACTCGGCGGCCTGCTCGGCGAGCGGCTGGCCTGGTCGGTGGTGACGCTGCTCCACCGCTGCGTCGAGGACGGTATCTGGCGGCCCGGGCCGGTCGTCCTGGTCCCGGCGCCCTCCCGCCGGATGGCCGTGCTGCGGCGGGGCAGCGACGTCACCGCCCGGCTCGCTTCGGGAGCGGCTGCCCGGATCGGCCCCGCCACCGGCCTGCCGGTGGTGTCGGTGCCGTTGGTACGGATGCGGGGACGGACCGCCGACCAGGCCGGACTCGACGCCGGGGAACGCGAGGCGAACCTGTCCGGCAGCCTGGTACTGACACGCCGGCCGGTGGCCGGGGCGGTCGTGGTGCCGGTGGACGACGTGATCACCACCGGTGCCACGCTGGCCGAGATGGCCCGGGTGCTGCGGCAGGGCGGCCTGCGGGTGCTCGGCGCCGCGACGGTGGCGGCGACCCCGCGGGACCCGTCGGTCAGCGAGTCGCCGGGGTCTGCTCGGCCAGCCGGCGGCGGGCCGCCGTGACGAACTGCTGGGCGCGGTCGGCCCGCCAGGTGGTCCAGACGCCCGGGCCGGTCGCCCGGGCATCGGCCTCGGTCAGGGTGGCGAGCTGCTCCAGCAGCTCCGGGTCGTGATCGACCACTGCGCAGAGGCGCTCGATCGCCGCAGGTTCCTCGGGATCCTCCCGGGAGGCCAGAGCCGCCAGCGCCAGATGGTTGCGGACCAGGCTGACGACCGTCTCCCGGGTGTCAGGATCGACGCCGAGCCGGGGCAGGGCGTCGCGGGCGATCCCGGCGCCGACGGCGCTGTGGTCGCGGGCACCGGCGACTTTGCCGATGTCGTGGAAGAGCGCCGCCAGCAGCAGCACGTCGGGACGCCGGACGCGGTCGGTCATCCCCGCGGCGAGGATGACGCACTCGAGGGTGTGACGGTCGACGGTCCACCGGTGGAGGCTGTTGCGCTGGTGGCGGGAATGGATCCCATCC
The DNA here is from genome assembly GCF_034933565.1 of Raineyella sp. NCBI lineage: Bacteria > Bacillati > Actinomycetota > Actinomycetes > Propionibacteriales > Propionibacteriaceae > Raineyella > Raineyella sp. The sequence goes on along the minus strand of NZ_JAYFNG010000024.1, from coordinate 60,946 downwards.
CAGGCCGGGATCCACCGGCTGATCAGGCCGGCGTCGTCCAGGGCGTCCCAGACCCCCAGCAACGGCGCACCCGTGGCGAGCAGGGCGACGAGTGCGGCCAGTGCGGGCGTCGGCCAGGGCGTCGGCAGGTCGGGGGTCCGGGCGGCCAGGTTGCGGGCGGTGATGTCGGAGATCGGCAGGTCCTCGGCGGCGGCGTGTCGGGCCAGCACCAGCGGCAGCATCGGGTCGTCCTGGTCGGCCCCCTTGCCCAGCACGATCTCACCCTCGTGGACGTAGCAGCCGTCGCCGAGCATCCGCAGTGCGGGCCTGCGCCGGGGGATACCCCGACGGGGCGCGCGGGCCTGCAGCGCGCGGCGCAGTGTCGCCTGCAACTCGTGGGCGACCGTATGACCACCGGCCGAGACCCGGCGGAGCATCTCGTCGGTGTCGAGGCCGAGCCGGGCCGCCACTGCGTCGTGCTCCTGCAGCACCAGTTCGTTGCGGGCGCGACCGGTGACGACCTGGAGGGCGTCACGGGTGTCAAGGAGGAGATGGTGGGCCGGCTCGGCCCGTTCGTGCGCATAGTCCGCGAGCCACGACGCGGCCAGCGCCCGCAGCACCGTCATGTCCCGCAGGCCGCCGTTGCCCTCCTTCAGATCGGGGTCCAGCGTCTGGTCGAGGTCGCCGTTGCGGGCGTGCCGGGCCCGGATCGACTCCTCCAGCTCGGGCAGCCGCTTGCGGGCGTCGGTGCGCCAGTCGGCCGCGAGGATCCCGCGCAGCGTGCTCACCACGTGGTCGTCGCCGGCGACGCAGCGTACGTCCAGGGCGGAGGCCGCGGTCGCGAGGTCGGCGCGGGCGGCCGCCCGGGACTGGTCGATGGTCCGGACGGCGTGGTCCATGCCGAGCCGGCTGTCCCAGATCGGGTACCAGAGGCGTTCGGCGATCTCGGCGACCCGGTCGCGGCCCAGCCGGCAGCGGTGGTCCAGCAGAAGCTCGAGGTCCAGGTCGCTCAACGGCCCCGACTCCCGGCGGGCCAGGCTGCCCGAACAGGCCAGCGCGATCCCGGGACCGGGATCGAGGGGCTCTGGGTGGCCGGTCGTCGCCTCCACCCACAGATCCCGGAGCCACTGTTCGGTGACGGCGGTGATGTGGGCCCTGGACAGGGCACCGGCGCCCCGGCCCGAAGGTCGCGGGGCGCCGGCGACGGACAGCCGCTCGGAGCGGATGGTGGACGTGTCGACCATGGTCAGGTCACAGGGCGTCCAGGCCCCGCTCACCGGTGCGGACCCGGACCACGTCCTCCACCGGGATGGTCCAGATCTTGCCGTCACCGATCTTGCCGGTGTCGGCCTCGGTGACGATGGTCTGCACCACCCGGTCGGCGTCGGCGTCCTCGATGACGATCTCCAGGCGGATCTTCGGGACGAAGTCCACCGTGTACTCCGCTCCGCGGTAGACCTCGCTGTGGCCCCGCTGGCGGCCGTATCCGGCGACCTCGGAGATGGTCATCCCGGACACGCCCAGGGCGATCAGGGCATCCTTGACCGGGTCCAGACGGTGCGGCTTGATGATGGCGGTGACGAGCTTCATGAGAGGTGCTCCTTGTCGGTGGTGCCCGCGGCGGATCCGTGACCGACGTGCATGGGGGAGCCGCCGGCCGGGGCGGTGAAGTCGTACGCTTGCTCGGCGTGGGTCACGATATCGATACCGACCCGCTCGGTCTCCTCATCCACCCGGATTCCCATCATCTTCTTGATCACGATGGCGATCAAGAAGGACAGGACGAAGGAGAAGACCAGGACCGCCATGGCGCCGATGAACTGGCGGCCCAGCTGACCGAAGCCGCCGCCGTAGAACAGGCCGGCGACGCCGGCCGGGGAGGTGGGATCGGCCAGCAGACCGATCAGGACGGTGCCGACGAAGCCGCCGACCAGGTGCACGCCGACGACGTCGAGCGCGTCGTCGTAGCCGAGGCGGAACTTCAGCGGGACGGCCAGCGCGCACAGCGCGCCGACCCCGACACCGAGGAGCAGGGCGCCCACCGGCGAGACGGAGTGGGCGGCGGGGGTGATGCCGACCAGGCCGGCGACCACACCGGAGGCGGCCCCCAGGGAGGTGGCGTGACCGTCGCGGATCCGCTCCACGACGAGCCAGCCGATGATCGCCGCGGCGGTGGCGGCGAGAGTGTTGACGAACGCGGTGGCGGCGATCCAGTTGGCGCCCAGCGCGGACCCGGCGTTGAAGCCGAACCAGCCGACGAACAGCAGGGCGGAGCCGAGCATCACCGAGACCAGGTTGCCGGGCCGGATCGGGGTCCTGCCGAAGCCCTGACGCTTGCCGAGGACGATGGCGAGAGCCAGCCCCGCAGCACCGGCGTTGATGTGGATCGCGGTGCCACCGGCGAAGTCGATCGCCTTCAACTGGTTGGCGATCCAGCCGCCGACCACGGTGCCGTCGGCGGAGGTGAAGGCGAAGACCCAGTGGGCCACCGGGAAGTAGACGATGCTCGCCCAGACCAGCGAGAAGACGATCCAGGCACTGAATTTCATCCGGTCGGCGACGGCGCCGGAGATCAGCGCGACCGCGATGACCGCGAAGGCGGCCTGGAAGGCGACGAAGGCGAGGGCGGGGACGGTGCCGGCCACGGCGTTCTTGTCCATCAGGCCCCTGAGCCCGGCGGCCTCGAGCGGATTGCCCAGCAGACCGAGGCCGCCCAGGGAGTTGCCGAACGCTGCCGAGTACCCGAAGAGCACCCAGAGCACTCCGACCCCGGCAAGGGCGGAGAACGACATCATCATCATGTTCAGCGTGTTCTTCGTACGGGTCATGCCGCCGTAGAAGAGGGCGAGCGCGGGTGTCGTCATCAGCAGCACCAGCGCGGCACTGATCAGTACCCAGGCGGTGTCGCCGGCATCGATGGGAGTGTTCATGGCGATCAGTGAACAGGCCGTCTGTTTCCACGGTTCGGTCGCTGTGTTACGGCCCGATGAGGAATGTGGGCCGGATGTGTCGGTCCCGTGTCACGCCCGCCGCGGGCGGCGCGGCCCAGCCGGATCCGACGGGTCGATGACCTCGATGTGACTTAGGACGAACAGGCTGGTGGCGGCACAGGGGCACGAGTACCGTAGGTGCATGGCACCGGTACCCCAATGAATCCGGCGGGACACGACCGACACAGGTCCTGTCCCACGGCAAGGGGGAACGCGGTGCCCTTCGCATGTCAGGGCCGATAAGGAGCCCGTCGACCGACGGGCGGTCGGCCGTTTCTGAGACGGGAGGTTGCCATGGACGTCAACGTCACTGGCCGGCACACCAAGGTGCCCGAGGACTACAGGCTGCACGTGCTGGACAAGATCGGGAAGATCGAGCGCCTCAGGGATCGCGTGATCCGTGTGGACGTGCAGCTCTCGTCCTACGGGACCGAGAAGCAGCCCAACCAGACCTACCGCACTGAGATCACCCTGCTCTCGAAAGGCCCGGTCGTCCGCGCGGAGGCCGCGGACCCGGACAAGTTCGCCTCTTTCGAGCTGGCGATGGACCGGCTGCGGGCCCAGCTGCGGCGGGCGTCCGACCGACGCAAGGTGCACCACGGCCGGCGTCGTCCGACCGCCCTCTACGAGGCGGCCGCGGATCTGCCCGAGCTGGCGCTGGCGCCGTCGGAGGAATCCTCGGAGGGGGAGACCCGTACGGTCGCCGGGATCGAGGTGACCGGGGAGGGACCGCTCGTCGTGCGCGAGAAGTCGCACCCGAAGACACCGATGACCCTGGCCCAGGCGCTGGATCAGATGGAGCTGGTCGGGCACGACTTCTTCCTCTTCCAGGACGCCGACGCGGGCGTGCCGAGCGTGGTGTACCGCCGCAAGGGCTACAGCTACGGCGTGCTGCGGCTCGACGGTGAGGTGACCGAGGAGAAGGTCGGCTGACCCGGCCCGACGATGACCCCTGCCAACACACGAGGGGCCGGTCCATCGGACCGGCCCCTCGTGGTGTCCTGACTCGTGGTGTCCTGACTCGTGGTGTCCCGGACTGTTCCCGGTCATCGCAGGGCGGTGACCGGGAACGGTCGGGTCAGCTCAGCTTCGTCTCCGAGCGGTCGCCCGACCACTCGGTGTGGAAGGTACCCTCCTCGTCGACACGCCGGTAGGTGTGGGCGCCGAAGAAGTCCCGCTGCCCCTGGATCAGGAAGGCGGGCAGCCGCGGCGACCGGGCGCTGTCGTAGTAGGCGAGCGCGGCCGAGAAGACCGGAGTCGCCACGCCGGAGGCGATCGCACGCCCGAGCGTACGGCGCCAGCCGTCCTGCGCGGCGGCCATGTCCGCGATCAGCGAGGGGGCCTCGAGCAGGTTGGTGAGGTTGCCGGCCGCGTACTCGTTGGAGATCCGGTCGAGCAGCTTGGCGCGGATGATGCAGCCGGCCCGCCAGATCCTGGCGACGGCGGCCACGTCGATGTCCCAGCCGTACTCCTGGGCGCCGATCCGGATCAGGTCCAGGCCCTGGGAGTAGGCGACCACCTTGGAGGCCCACAGTGCTTGGCGGACGTCCTCGACGAAGGCGTCCCGGTCCTCGACGGCGATGGTGCGGTCCGGGCCCTGGAGCAGTGGTTGCAGGGCGGCGCGCAGCTCGGGGGAGGACGAGATCGAGCGGGCGAAGACGGACTCGGCGATGGCGTTCACGTCCACGCCGAGCTCGAGGGAGACCTGGGCGGTCCAGGAGCCGGTGCCCTTCTGGCCGGCCGCGTCGACGATCTCGTCGACCAGCGGCTTGCCGGTCTTCGCGTCGACCTGGTCGAGCACCCGGGAGGTGATCTCGATCAGGTACGAGTCGAGCTCGCCCTTGTTCCATTCGCGGAAGATGTCGGAGATCTCCGGCACTGTCAGGCCTGCCGCGCGCAGCAGGCTGAAGGCCTCGCCGATGCCCTGCATGTCGGAGTACTCGATGCCGTTGTGCACCATCTTGACGAAGTGGCCGGCGCCGTCGGTGCCGATGTAGGTGCAGCACGGTTCACCGTGGAACTTGGCCGAGATGTCCTCCAGTAGCGGGCCGAGGAACTCGTAGGAGTGGGCGGAGCCGCCGGGCATGATCGAGGGACCGTGCAGTGCCCCCTCCTCGCCGCCGGAAACGCCGACGCCGACGAAGTGGACGCCCTTGTCGCGGAGCGCGATCTCGCGACGCTGGGTGTCCTTGTAGAACGCGTTGCCGCCGTCGATCAGGATGTCGCCGTCCTCCAGCAGCGGGGCGAAGGTGTCGATGGTCGCATCGGTGGCGGCACCGGCCTTGACCATCATCATGATCCGGCGGGGCTTCTCGAGGCCGGCGACGAGCTCTTCCGGGGTCCGCGCGGCGAGGAAGCCGGCCTCCGGATGCTCGGCCATGACCTTCTCGGTCTTCTCGTAGGTACGGTTGAAGATCGCCACCCGGTGGCCGTGGTTGGCGAAGTTCCGGGCCAGGTTCGACCCCATCACCGCCATGCCGACGACGCCGATGCTTGCACGTTCAGTCATGTACTGCCTTTCGTTGCGTTGCGACCAGTCGCGATCCGACACGCCCTCAGTCTGGCACTGACCCGAAAGTCTGGCACCGATCGAGCGTCCGGCACCAGATCGAGCGTCCGGCACCGTCCGGCACCGGATCGAAATCCCGGCACCGATCGGAACCCCCTCCCGCGGTGACGGGGACGACCGCGGGTGGGTACGCTCAGGGAACGAGCCGGACCCGACGGCGTGAGCCACCCGGGCCGGCCCGGCCGCCACACCCGACGGACCTGAAGCCCCACCAGACGAAGGAGTACCGATGGAGCCCGAGCGCATGGAGGAACTGACCCCCGAGGCCTGCTGGGCGGTCCTCACCGAGCAGTCCGTCGGTCGACTGGCGTACGTGCTCGACGGAGAGGTCAACATCGTTCCGATCAGCCACGCCGTCCGCGACCAGCAGATCGTCTTCGAGACCGGCCAGGGGTCGAAGCTGCTGGCCATCGACGAGCAGGGCACCGTCGCCTACGAGGTCGACGCGATCACCGACCAGGAGAGCGTGAGCGTCGTCGTCCGCGGCTTCGCGACCGCGCTGGAGGGCGATGAGGCCGAGGCCGCCGCCAGCGGGATCCACCCATGGATCGAGGGTGACCAGCCCGAGGTGATGGCGATCGTGCCGTCCGCCGTGACCGGACGCCGGTACCGGCACTCCCGCGGGTGACGAGGGGTCGGCGGATTCCCGTCGACCCCCTACGATGGGGAAGGTCCGCCGACCCGGCGGACGCCCCAGCCGTTCCCGTGAGAAAGCACTGATTCCGTGGCAGTCCTGGACAAGATCCTGCACATGGGCGAAGGTCGCATCCTTCGCCGGCTCAAGACCGTCTCGGAGAAGGTCAACCTGATCGAGCCGGACTTCGTCGCGATGGACGATGCCGAGCTGCGGGGCCAGACCAATGACTTCCGACAGCGCCTCGACAACGGTGAGTCGCTCGACTCCATCATGCCCGAGGCGTTCGCGACCGTCCGCGAGGCCGCCAAGCGGGTGATGGACAAGCGTCACTACGACGTGCAGATCCAGGGCGGCGCGGCGCTGCACTGGGGCAGCATCGCCGAGATGAAGACCGGTGAGGGCAAGACGCTGGTCTCGACCCTGCCGGTGTACCTCAACGCGCTGACCGGCAAGGGTGTCCATGTCGTCACCGTGAACGACTACCTCGCCCGGCGCGATGCCGAGTGGATGGGCCGGGTGCACCACTGGCTCGGTCTGTCGGTCGGCACCATTCTGGCGAACATGGATCCGGAGGAGCGCCGCCGCGCCTACCGCTGCGACATCACCTACGGGACCAACAACGAGTTCGGCTTCGACTACCTGCGCGACAACATGGCCCTCTCCCTGGACGCCTGCGTCCAGCGGGGCCACCATTTCGCGATCGTCGACGAGGTCGACTCGATCCTGGTCGACGAGGCGCGGACGCCGCTGATCATCTCCGGTCCGGCCGAGGAGAACCGGCAGTGGTACCCGGTGTTCGCGGCGCTGGCGGCCCGGAAGCTGACCGTCGACCGCGACTACGAGGTCGACGAGAAGAAGCGCACCGTGGCGATCCTCGAGCCCGGTATCGACCGGGTGGAGGACGAGCTCGGCATCGACAACCTCTACGAGTCGGCCAACACGCCGCTGATCTCGTACCTGAACAACGCCATCCGGGCCAAGGAACTGTTCAAGAAGGACAAGGACTACGTCGTGCTGAACGGCGAGGTCCTGATCGTCGACGAGCACACCGGCCGTACGCTCCCGGGCCGGCGTTACAACGAGGGCCTGCACCAGGCGATCGAGGCCAAGGAGCGGGTCGAGGTCCGCGACGAGTACCAGACCCTGGCGACGATCACGCTGCAGAACTATTTCCGGATGTACGACAAGCTGGCGGGGATGACCGGCACGGCCAAGACCGAGGAGTCGGAGTTCCAGAAGATCTACGGCCTGTCGGTGCTGCCGATCGCGACGAACCGGCCGCTGATCCGCAAGGACCAGAAGGACCTGATCTACCGCACCGAGCTGGCGAAGTTCGGGGCGATCGTCACCGACGTGACGGAGCGTCATGAGAAGGGCCAGCCGGTGCTGATCGGCACCGCCTCGGTGGCCAAGTCCGAGGTGCTCTCGGCGCTGCTCAAGCAGGTCGGCGTGCCGCACGAGGTGCTGAACGCGAAGAACCACGAGCGTGAGGCGGCCATCGTTGCGGAGGCGGGCCGCAAGGGCGCCGTCACAGTCGCGACCAACATGGCCGGTCGTGGCACCGACATCATCCTCGGTGGCAACTCCGAGTTCCTGGCCGACAAGGCGCTCCAGGACCGTGGTGTCGACCCGCTGGAGAACTCCGCCGAGTATGAGGCCGACTACCCCGAGGTACTGAAGAAGTACGAGGAGCAGTCGAAGGTGGAGCACGAGGAGGTCGTCGCCCTCGGGGGCCTCTACGTGCTGGGCTCCGAACGGCACGAGTCGCGGCGGATCGACAACCAGCTGCGTGGTCGTTCGGGCCGGCAGGGTGATCCGGGGGAGTCCCGCTTCTATCTGTCCCTCGAGGACGACCTGATGCGGCTGTTCAAGTCCGACATCGTCGACTGGGTGATGCAGGCACTGAAGATCCCCGACGATCAGCCGATCGAGAACAAGCGCGTCTCGAAGTCGATCCGGCAGGCCCAGGAGCAGGTCGAGTCGCAGAACTTCGAGATGCGCAAGAACGTGCTGCGCTACGACGACGTGATGAACCGCCAGCGGCACGCGATCTACGGCGATCGCCGCAAGGTGCTGGAGGGCGCCGACGTCTCCGAGCGGCTGCGCGCCGCCACCGACGAGGTCGTCGAGGGCTACGTCCGCGAGGCCACCGCGACCGGGTTCGCCGAGGACTGGGATCTGGACGCGCTGTGGACGCAGATGCGTACGCTCTACCCGGTCGGTCTCGAACTGGCGGACTACCGCGGGGTCAACCTCACCTCCGCCGAACTGGTGGAGGACTTCCAGGCCGACGCCCGCGAGGCGTACGACGCCCGGGAGGCCCAGCTCGGCGCCGAGACCATGCGTGAGCTCGAGCGTCGGGTGCTGCTGACCGTGCTGGACCGCAAGTGGCGCGAGCACCTCTACGAGATGGACTACCTGCGCGAGGGCATCGGCCTGCGCGCGATGGCGCAGCGCGATCCGTTGGTCGAGTACCAGCGGGAGGGCGCCGAGATGTTCACCGCGATGATGGACGCCTTCATGGAGGAGGTGGTCGGCTACCTGTTCAACCTGGAGGTGCAGGTGCCCGACCAGCCCAAGGTGGGCATCGTCCGCGATGACCGGGGCAATCCGATCGTCGTCGGCGCCGCCGCCGGGCGGCCCATGGCGCGCCCGGCGGTTTCCGCCGGCTCGTCCTCGACCGGCGCGCCGCGCACCACCGGTCTCGACGAGCGTCACGAGGCACCGCTGGCCTACTCCGCGCCCGACGAGGACGGCCGCGCGGCGCAGAGCAATGAGGTGCGGGCCACCGTCCGCGGGCGCAATGCCTCGGTCGAGGATCCGTACGCCGGGGTGGGGCGCAACGAGCCCTGTCCCTGCGGCTCGGGCAAGAAGTTCAAGTACTGTCACGGCCGCAAGGGCGGGGCGGTCGACGCCACCGCCTGAGACGCCACCGCCTGACCGGTCCGCCGGGGCGGGCCGGGGATCCACCCCAGGTGGCAGCAGTGCCAGCGTTCGGCGTACGGCTCGACCCGGGCTGTCAGCACCCGGAGCGGGGCCCAGTCACCGTGCCGGGGAAGGCACGGGACGACGATCTCCGCGGCCCGCTCGCCGACGACCTGGACGTACGGTGACGTCATGCGGACCGGATGGCGGCGCACCGCGCGGGCGAGCATGACCAGATCGGTGAGCACTTCTTCGGTGGTCCAGCGGGCCAGCTGGTGCGGCGCCCGCCGGCCGACGAGAACGTCGACCAGGGCGGCGGTGCAGGCCTCGCCGGCACCGGCCAGCATCCGGGCCTGCCGGGTGCCCGGCGCGGGCCCCGGCACCGGGGCGGGCAGGGCATCGAACAGTTCCGCCTGGCGCGACGGGCGCTCCGGCGGGCCGGACAGGTCGAGGCGGGGCGGTCGGGTCTCGGGCAGCAGTAGGGTGAGCACGTGTCCACCGTGCCGTCTGCGTTCCGGGCCCGGAAGGGGCGGACAACACATCTGTGGACAGATCGCGACCCGGACAACACCCCGGCCCATCCGGACAACACGTCGGGTCATCCGGACAACACCCACCGCGCGGGCAGTAGCCTGAGGACATGGCGAGCGTACGCACCACCCGGACCGTCTACCTGCCGTCCGACCCCCGGACAGCGGCGCAGTTCCGCAGCTCCGGACGGCTCGACCGCGGCGAGGGGATCAGCGCCGACGACGCGTACGCCCGGCGCCGCGACCTCGACCCGGCGGTGCCCGACGACGAGGAGGAGGCCGACTACTGGGCGCTGACCGACGCCGGTCTGGCCGGCCTGGCTGCTGCCGAAGGGCCACGATTCGTGATCGCGGTCCGGGCCCGGCCCGAGCAGATCGTCGCGGCGGGACCGGACGGGAGCGGCCGGGTGAGCGTCGCGGACGTCGCTTGGTCCCAGGTCAGTGCCCTGTTCATCGACGAGGCCGAGGCCCTGCCGGCCGTGGCGGCCGCGCGGGCCGCACTGGCCGATCCGGACGCCTTCGCCGAGCGGACCGCAGCTCTGGTGACCGCGCACGACCTGCTCTGGTACGCCCCCGAGGAGCTCGACGCCCTGCTGGGCTGAGCCGGCCGATCAGGCCAGGTAGCTGCGGGCGACCGTCTCCTGCACCTCGACACCGGCGGTCAGCGCCGGGGCGGCCGCCTGCTCGAGCTTGCGGCCGACCAGCGGCAGCTTGACGACGAGGTCGCCGGACACGACGATCTGGCTGCCGGTGGTGGTGGGGGAGAGGACGGCGGCACCGGTCATCCGGCCGGGGGTACCCGGCACGTCGACGACCAGGTCGGCAGTCCGGGTGCCGTCGGCCGCGGGCTCGCCCCAGACGTACGTCTCGACGACGGTGATCGTCTCGCCGACGAGCTTCCTCGCGAGATCCGGCGAGGGCATGCTGCGCGACATCCGGGTGCGGTTGCCGTCGGCCTCCACCTCGAACGCCACCGCCCCGCCGGTACGGCAGACCTCTTCGAGGAAGGCCCGATCCGTCTGCATCGCGAAGACGCGGGCGGGGTCAGCGGGGAACTGCGCGGTGGCGGAGATCTGCATGGGACCCATCGTGCCACCCCCCTACGATGGGTGCCATGAGCGTCCCGAGCCGCATCGACCTGCATACCCACTCATCCGTGTCGGACGGGACCGACTCCCCGGCCGGCCTGGTGCGGTCCGCCGCAGCGGCCGGACTGACGGTGGTGGCGCTGACCGACCACGACACCTGGGACGGGCTGGCCGAGGCGGCGCGGACCGCGGCCGGTCTCGGACTGGGATTCGTGCCGGGCGTGGAGATGTCGTGCGAGCACCTGGGGCACTCGGTCCACCTGCTCGGGTACGGCGGGGACCGGTCCGATCCCGACTGGGTCGCCGAACTGGCCAGGATCCGGGCGGGACGTGCCGACCGTATCCCGGCGATGCTGCGCCGACTGGCCGAGCTGGGCATGCCGCTGACCGAGGCGGAGGTCGCCGCCCAGGCGCACGACACCCCCTCGATCGGCCGGCCGCACGTCGCCGACGCCCTGGTGGCACGGGGCTACGTGGCGGACCGGGACGAGGCGTTCGCCGGGTATCTGGCCGAGGGCGGGCCCGCTTACGTCGACCGCTACGCCCCTGATGTGTTCGCCGCGGTCCGGCTGGTCCGGGCGGCCGGGGCGGTGCCGGTCATCGCGCATCCCTGGGGCCGCGACTCACGACGGGTGCTGCCGCTGGACGTGCTGGGGGAGTTGCTCGCGGCCGGGGCGGTGGGTTGGGAGGTGGACCACGTCGAGCACCGGCCCGAGGACCGTCGCGACCTACGGGCGTACGCCGTGGCCCACGGGGCGCTGGTCACCGGCTCCAGCGACTACCACGGCACGGGGAAGACCCACAATCCGCTCGGCTGCGAGACCACCGCGCCGGACCAGTACGCCCGGTTGCGGGAGCTGATGGGCGACTGAGCCGGGTCGCCCGGACATAGGCGACTGAGCCGGGCCGCCCGGGTCAGTCGAGCTCGAGGAAATTCTGCACCAGGGCGTGGGCGGTGGCCTCCGGCCGGTCCTCGGCCGGATGGTCCGAACAGCCCTTGAGCACCACCGGGTCGGCGCCCAGCTTCCGCGCCATCGCCACCTGTGCAGCGACCGGCCAGGTGTCGGCGTGCTCGCCGTAGACGACGTGGAAGTCGATGCCGGTCGCGCACAACTGTGCGGAACGGTCCGGGGTGTGTTCAGCGGCGTGGACCATCGCGGTGACGGCACGGGGGTCGGTCCGCGACAGCCGCTCCTCGATGAACGCTGCCGGGTGCTCCTCCACCAGGCCGAGCAGCGTGAGGAATCCCCGATGGATCTCCACCAGTGGGCGCCCCTCGGCGAGAGCGTCCTCCACGAAGCCCAGCGGGCGGGTCCGACCCAGACCGCCGGGACCGGAGCTGACCAGGGTGACCGAGTCCCAGAAGTCCGGCTCGGCCAAGGCGGCTTCCTCGGCCACCAGCCCGCCGAACCCCTGGCCGACCAGGTGGACCGGGATGTCCGACCCGATCTCGGCGACCAGGGCGGTTACGTCCTCGGCGAACACCTCCAGCGAGTAGGGGCCGGGCGAGGTGGACTCGAAGCATCCCCTCAGGTCCGGTGCGCAGCAGGTGAACCCCTCCGCAGCCAGCGCCGGCAGGACGGTGTCGAAGTCCTCCTTCGACCCGAAGATGCCGTGCAGGAGGACGACCACCCCCCGTTCGTCGTCCGGGCTGCAGGTGTGCAGCGCCAGCGAGGTGCCGTCGTCGAGGTCGACGACGGCCGTCTCGATCGGCAGGTCGGGGCGCTCGGTCATCCGGTGCTCACTCGGTGGGAGCGGGAGCCGTCCCGGCCCCCTCGCCCTCGCGATGGATCCGGCGGCGACGCCGACGACGCCGCGGCGTGGCATCCCCGGTCGTGGTGTCGGGCGCCTCGGTAGCCGGCTCGACGCCGCGCCCGGTGTCGTCGGGGTGTCCCTCGCCGCGGGGGTGCCGTGCGGCGGCCGACCGGCTCGGGGACCGGTGCCCGGCACGGTGCCCGCCGGAGGTGGGGCCGCCCTTGGCCGAGGACTTGCCGCCCTTGTGGCCGGCCGTACCGCTGGTGGGCCGCGGCGGGCCGACCTGACCGGTGGCCTCCGGGTCGATCTCGAGCTCGCTGAACAGGTGGTCCGAGGTGGAATAGGTCTCCTGCGGATCGGGCAGGTCGAGGGCGAGGGTCTTGTTGATCACCTTCCACCGGGTGACGTCGGCCCAGTCGACCAGAGTGACCGCGATGCCCTCAGCGCCGGCCCGGCCGGTGCGGCCGATCCGGTGCACGTACGTGCTGGAGTCCTCGGGGCACTCGTAGTTGATCACGTGGGTGACGCCGGTGACGTCGATCCCGCGGGCCGCCACGTCGGTGGCCACCAGGACGTCGATGCGTCCCTCACGGAACCGGTGCAGCGCCTGTTCCCGGGCCGCCTGTGTCCGGTCACCGTGGATCGCTGCGGCGGAGAAGCCGCGCTCGCACAGGTTGTCGGCCACCCGCTGGGCCTCGCGCTTCGTCCGGCAGAAGATCATCACCCGGTCGCGATCCTTCGCCTGCAGGATCCGGGACACGAGCTCGGGCTTGTCGAGTGGGTGCGCCTGATAGATGAACTGGCGGGTGGCGGGGACGGTCTGCACGTCCTCCTGGTGCTCGGCCCGGATGTTCACCGGCGACTGCAGGTGCGTACGGGCGAGGGCGACGATCGGGGCGGGCATCGTGGCGGAGAACATCAGCGTCTGGCGATTCTTCGCCGTCTTCGACATCAGCCGTTCGACGTCGGGCAGGAAGCCGAGGTCGAGCATCTCGTCGGCCTCGTCCAGGACGGCGATGCGCACCCGGGACAGATCGAGTGCCCGACGGTTGGCGAGGTCGAGGAGCCGTCCGGGCGTGCCGACCACGACATCGATGCCCTCAGCAAGGGCTTCGAGCTGCGGTTCGTACGGCGTGCCGCCGTAGACCGTGAGGATCCGTGCGGTGGTCCGGGCCGCGGCGGTGACCAGATCCTTGCCCACCTGGTTCGCCAGCTCCCGCGTGGGGGCGATGACCAGGGCCTGGGGGCTGGTGCCGTGGCCGTCCTCGGGGTCGGCCGGGAGATCGATGCGCTGGAGCAGCGGGAGCCCGAACGCGAGCGTCTTGCCCGTCCCGGTGCGGGCCTGCCCGATCAGGTCACTGCCCTGCAGGGCGATCGGGATGGCCATTTCCTGGATCGGGAAGGGGTGCACGATGCCGTGTTCCGCGAGGGCTTCCCCGAAAGCGGCGTCGATCCCGAGATCGGTGAATGTTGTGGTGTTGTCTGACAGGGCTCTGGCCTTTGCAGTCGCGGGCGCTGCGCACGACGGTGCGGCGCCCTGCTTGGACGCGCTCTTCGGCTCGGCACGCCCGGGAGGTACGGTGGCGCCCCGGTGCGGGGCTCGTCACGCGCCTATTCTAGCCCAGCACCCGGGCGTGCCCCGAAACGCGCGATCCTCAGAGACTGCCGAAGCCGACCGGACGCGCATTCGGCTGGCCGATCTCGACGTACGCGACCGCCTCGGCCGGGATCAGCACCTGGCGTCCGTGCGCATCGGTCAGGGACAGCACCGACCCGTCGGACAGCGCCTTCTCGAAGGTCTCCTTGAACGCCTCGGCCGTCTGGTCGAGGTCGACGACGACCTCCCGGGCAAGATGCTTCACGCCGATCTTGATCTCCACCGCTGTGCCTCTCTGTTCGAATGTGGCTGCCTCCACCGTGCCACAGCCGGGGATCGGGGACGAAAGCCGTTCGCTGACGGCGGAGACCGGACGGTCCACGGCCCGCTCCGGGCCGGCCTGTCGGGGAATGTCAGTGCCTTCTGGTGGGATGGTGAACGTGGACGCGATGACAGGAGAGGACGTGACCGCGGTGACACCGGCGGAGGTGACTGCAAGGACACGGGGGGACGGGACCGCAGCGACGAGGACCGTGGGGACCGCAGCGGGCATCTGCCCGGAGGGTGTCCACCGGCTGGATGCCGGCCCGGTCCTCGACCCTGCCCAGCGGGTGGTGGCCGACCACGGGCAGGGGCCCCTGCTCGTACTCGGGGCCGCCGGCACCGGCAAGACCACCGCTCTGGTCGAGGCCGCCGTCACGCATGTGCGTGACCACGGTGTCGCCCCCGAACGGGTCCTCCTGCTCACTTTCTCCCGCGGTGCCGCCAGGACCCTCGCCGAGCGGGTGGCCGAGCGGCTCGGGGCGACCGGGGCCAGCGTGCCGGTGCTCAGCATCCACGGCCTGTGCCACGCCCTGTGGACCGAGACCACCCGCCAGGATCCGTGGCGGGTGCTGACCGCCCCGGAGCAGGAACTGCGCCTGCGAGAGGTCCTGGAGGGCTCCGCCGAGCCCTGGCCCGAGGACGTCCGCGAGGCGATCGGCACCCGGGCGTTCACGCGGGAGCTGCGCGACCTGGTGGCGCGGGCCCGCCAGCTCGGTCTCGATCCCGCCGACGTCGCCCGGCTCGGCCGCGCCGAGGGTCGGCCGGTGTGGGTGCGTGCCGCCCATCTCGTCGAGGAGTACCTCGACGTCCTCGACGCCGAGCGGGTGCTCGACTACGACGAACTCGTGCACCGGGTGCGCATCCTGCTGGCCGACCCGGCGACCGGCGCGACACTGCGGTCCCGCTGGGACCGGGTCCTGGTCGATGACCTGCAGGACGCGGTGCCTGCCCATGCGGCACTGCTGCGTGACCTGGTCCCCCCCTCGTCGGGTGCCGGACTGGTGGTGACGGCCGACCCGGACCGGGCGGTCTTCTCCTTCCGCGGCGCCGACGGGGACGCCGTGGTCCGGTTCCCCGGGCAGCACGCTGATCTTCTCGGTCGGCTCGCACCGGTGCACGTGCTGGGCAACGACCACCGGCACGGCGGGCGGCTCGCCGCAGTGGTGCACCGTCCGATGGTGACCCGGCCCCGGCCGGCCGGTCTGCCGGACTGGCGGCGGCCCACCCCGGTCCGGTCGGCGCAGGGCGCGGCGCGCCTGGTGGTGTGCACCGATGCCCGCGACGAGGCGTCGGTGGTCGCTCGTGCTCTGTTCACCGGCCACGAGGAAGGGCACATCCCCTGGCACCGGCTGGCCGTCGTGGTGCGCTCCCGCGGCCCCGAGGAGTCCCTGCTGCGACGACGCCTGGTCCGGGCCGGGATCCCGGTGGCGGTCGCCGACGACACGCCGCTGATCGACGAACCTGCTGTCCGGGTGCTGCTCGAGGTCGTCCAGACCGCACTCGCCGCAGAGGAGCCGGACCCCGCGGCGGTGGAGCGCCTCGCGCTCGGTCCGCTCGGCGCCGTCGACCCGATGGATCTGCGTCGCCACCGGCGCCTCCTCGCCGCAGCCGGCGAACCGGGCACGGAGGCGGGGCTGGCCAGGGTCCGACGTCGGCTGGAGAAAGTGGCGGCGGCGATCAGGACGACCCGGGACGCGATCGACGCGGCCGGCAGTGCCGAGGAGGTGCTGTGGGCCGCCTGGTCCGCCACCGACTGGCCGCAACGGCTCCGGGAGACCGCGCTCGGCGGGGGCGCCGACGCCACCCGGGCGGATCGCGACCTGGACGCCGTGTTGGCCCTGTTCGACTTCGCCGCCCGGGCCGGGGCGCGACGGGGTCGGGCGGGCGCCCTGGAGCTGCTGGAGGAGGTGCGCCACCAGGAGATCGCCGTCGACACACGGATGACCCGTCGTCTGGTGCCGGACGCTGTCGAGGTCCTCACCCCGCACCGCTGCGGCGGGCGGGAGTGGGACCTGGTCATCGTCGCGGGGGTCCAGGAGGGCGTCTGGCCCGCCGCGCGCCCCAGCCGGTCCCTGATCGGGACGGACCGGCTCGGTCCCGACGGCGCAATCCTGCCGGTGACCCCGGGGGAGGTCCTCGCCGAGGAGCGCCGGCTGTTCCACCTGGCCTGTTCCCGGGCCCGCGACACCCTCCTGGTCACCGCGGTCGCCGACGAGGCCGGGGAGGCCGGGGAGGCCGGGCGACCGTCGCGCTTCGTCGCTGAGCTCGGGCTCGAGCCGACGGTGCCCGATCCTGCCACCGGGCCGGTGCCCACCACTGCCGCCCTGGTGGGCGAGCTGCGCCGGGTGGGCGCCGACCCCGCCGCGGGGTCCCTCGTCCGTGATGAGGCCGCGATCGCGCTGGCCCGACTGTCCGACCAGGTGCCCGCAGCCGCTCCCCGCACCTGGTGGGGTGCGCGGGAGCAGACCCGACGCGCCGAACCACTGGTGGCCCCGGACGCGCCGGTGGCGCTGTCCCCGAGCGGTGTCGATGCGCTGCGGCGCTGCCCGCGGCGCTGGTTCCTCGAACGGCGCGCCGGTGCGACCGCTCCGGCCACCGAAGCCGCTTCGATCGGATCGCTGGTCCATGATCTCGCCCGCCGGGCGAGCCAGGGCGAGATCCCCCCCGGGCAGCTGCGGGGTGCGTTCGACGAGGCGTGGAGCGCCATCGCCACCGGACCGCGGTGGCGCCAGGAAGCCCGCCGCGAGCGGGCCTGGAGCATGCTGGAGGCCTGGCGTGCGTGGGACACCGAGCGGCCCGCCGGTGCACTGGTCGGCGTCGAGGTGCCGTTCCACTGCGAGCTGGCGGTCGATCTGCCAGACGGTCGGACGGACCGGGTGGAACTGCACGGGATCGTCGACCGGCTGGAGTCGATCGACGGCCGGCTGGTCGTCGTGGACTACAAGACGGGCCGCCGGGCCACCGCCCGTGAGGTCGAGACCCTCGGTCAGCTCGGGGTGTACCAGCTGGCGGTGCGGGCCGGCGCGTTCGACGAGGTGACCGGCGGGGCCCTGCACCGTCCGGGAGCCGCCCTCGCCGTCTACCTGGACGCCGGCGAGGGCACCCCACGGGCCGTGACCCTCGGGCAACCCTCGCTCGACGACGTCCCCGCCCCAGCCGGGCTGGACGTCGGGGCCGCTCCCGACTGGGCCTCCGCCGCGGTCGCCGAGGCCGTACGGATCATCCGCGACGAGAACTTCGAGGCGCGCCGGGGGAGCCATTGCCGCGGCTGCCCCTTCGACGGTGACTGCCCGCAGAAGGGAGGACACGCATGACACCGCTCGACGGTCCCGCCCTCTGCGACCTGGTGGGGATCCGGTTCTCCCCCGAGCAGCTCGCCGCGATCACCGCCCCACTCGAGCCGGGTGTGATCATCGCCGGTGCCGGCACCGGCAAGACGACCGTGATGGCGGCCCGGGTGGTCTGGCTGGTGGCCTCCGGGATGGTACGGCCCGATCAGGTCCTCGGTCTCACTTTCACCCGGAAGGCCGCGCGTGAGCTGGGCGCCCGGATCGGGACCTCGCTGGAATCGGCCGGGCTGCTCGACGCCGACGGGGAGAACGGTGGCCCCACCGTGGCGACGTACGACTCCTTCGCCGGCATGCTCTGCGCCGAGCACGCCCCGCGCCTGGGTGTGGAGGGCGACCTGCGCCTGGTGGACGACGCGGAACTGTTCGCGCTGGCCGACCGGGTCGTCGGGGCGGGGCGGACGCCGGCGCCGGAACTCGCCGGCGTGTCGGTGGCCACCGTCGTCGAGCGGGTGGTCGCTCTGAGTGGCGAAATGCTCGCGAACGGCGTGTCGGTGGCGGATCTGCTCGACCAGTGTGCAGCATTCGAGGCCGAGCTCGACGAGGCACCGCTCCACGGTGGCAAGCCCTACAAGGACGTCGTGGACGCCCGGGGGGTGGTCCGGGCCCGGCGTGAGCTGGCCGGCTTCGTCCGTGACCTGTGGGAGGCGAAGGGCCGCGAGGGGGTGGTCGAATTCGCCGACCGGACCGCGCTCGCCGCCCGGCTCGCCACCGAGGTCCCCGGTGTCGGCCGGCAACTGCGCGAGGAGTACCGGGTCGTGCTGCTGGACGAGTACCAGGACACCAGCGCGGCCCAGACCACGATGCTCGCGGGCCTGTTCTCCGGGTCGGAGCCGGCCTCCGGGCGGGGGTTCCCGGTGACCGCTGTCGGCGATCCCCTGCAGGCGATCTACGAGTGGCGCGGGGCAGCCGTCGGCACGATCGCCGGGTTCCCGGTCACCTTCCCGGCAGCTGACGGCAGCCCGGCCCGGCACTTCACCCTCCGGACGAACCGTCGCTCGGGCACCCGGATCCTGGAGGTCGCCAACGAGGTCTCGGCGCCGCTGCGCGCCACCGGCGGGCCGGCCTGCCCGGCCGCGCTGGTCGGCCCGGAGGGGAGCCGCGCCGGCACGGTCACCGTGCAGCTGGCCGAGACCTGGGACGACGAGGCGGCCGCAGTGGTGCGTACGCTCCTCGCCGAGCACACCCAGGGCACGGACTGGGGCGACATCGCGATCCTCGGGCGTCGCCGGGCGGACCTCGCCGTGCTGCACCGCACCCTGGAGGAGGCCGGGATCCCGTCGGTCCTCGTCGGGCTGGGTGGGCTGTTGGCCCTGCCCGAGTGCGCCCAGGTGATCGCCGTCCTGCGGCTCCTCCACGATGTGACCGACAACCTGGCGGTGATGACGCTGCTCGCCGGGCCGCGGTGGCGCCTCGGCCACCGTGACCTTGCCGCGCTCCGGGACCGGGCAAAGCGCCTGGCCGGCGAAGGTCAGGAGCCCTGTCTGCTGGATGCCGTCGACGACCCGGGCCCCGATGGGCTGTCCGCCGAGGCCCGGGAACGACTCACCGTCCTCTCCGCGGAGCTGTCCCGGCTCCGCTCGCACGCCGGGGAGCCGGTGGGAGAGCTGGTGGCGCGGGTGGTCCGGATCAGCGGTATCGTTCCGGAACTGCTGGCGGAACGAGGACCCGACGGCTCCCGCCAGCTCGACGCCCTGGTCGAGGCCGTGGAGGAGTACGGCTC
Organism: Raineyella sp.; assembly: GCF_034933565.1. Classification (NCBI taxonomy): domain Bacteria; kingdom Bacillati; phylum Actinomycetota; class Actinomycetes; order Propionibacteriales; family Propionibacteriaceae; genus Raineyella; species Raineyella sp. The sequence goes on along the minus strand of NZ_JAYFNG010000024.1, from coordinate 41,482 downwards.
GCGGCGCGCCTCGGCGGGTCTGGCGGGCCTGCTGGCCTGGTTCGAGGCCGAGGCGCGGGTCGGCCGCGGCATGGAGCAGGCTCCGGCGCCCACCCGCGACGCCGTCACCCTGCTGACGGTACACGCGTCCAAGGGCCTGGAATGGGACGTCGTGCTGCTCCCGGCGGTCGTCGAGGGTGTCTTCCCCAGCACCCCGAAGCCGGCGGACTGGACCCGCACCGCACACGTGCTCCCGTTCGAGTTGCGCGGGGACGCCGACGGGCTGCCGGCACTGGCCGGGGCGAGTCGGGCGGGGCTGCTGGAGATGCGCGGTGCGCTCAAGGAGCTCGCCCGTGGCGCGGAGCGGCGGCTGGGCTACGTCGCCGTGTCCCGCGCTCGCCACCGCCTCCACGTGTCGGGCCACCGGTGGCACCCTGACACGGTCAGGGAGCGGGCCGAATCGCCCTTCCTCCGGGCCGCCCGTACGGTCCTCGGAGAACCGTCCGAGGAGGCAGCAGAGGGCGCCAACCCGTATCTCGATGTGGACCGGACGGCCGCTGCGGTGCCGGACGTCGCCTCCGACCGGGAGCCCACCCGTGACCTTGCCACGGCGGTGGAACACTGGCGGGCGACGCTCGCCGCCGGTGGTGCCCCCGAGCCGCCGACCGACGCGGACGTCGCGGCCCTGGCCACCCGCTGGCGCCGGGACGGTGATCGGTTGCTCGCCCGGCTGCGGGCCCGCAACGCTCCCGTGGACGTCGACCTGCCGGGTCGGCTCTCGGTCACGGAGATTGTCCGCGGGATGACCGATCCGGAGGACCTGCGCGATCAGGTGCGTCGGCCGATGCCGGTGCAGCCCTCGCGCCGGGCGACGCTCGGCACCCGGTTCCACGCGTGGGTGGAGGACCGGTTCCGCCACCAGGGCACGCTGGACGTGGAGTTCGAGGGGGAGCAGGGGATCGCCGTCGGGCGGTCGCAGCGCTCCACGGCCGATGACGAGATGCTGGCCGAGTTCGACGCGCTGTGCCGCGCGTTCGAGTCCGGGCGGTTCGCCGATCGCCAGCCGTACGCCCTCGAGCTGCCGTTCGCGCTCACCTTGGGCGGACGGCTGGTCCGGGGCCGGATCGACGCCGTCTACCGGCAACCGTCGGGCGGCGCCACGGACCTCCTCGTCGTGGACTGGAAGACCCATCGCGGCGGGACGGCCGACCCGCTGCAATTGGCGCTCTACCGGCTCGCCGCGGCACGGACGTACGGCCTCGAGCTGGACCGCGTCGCCGCCGGCTTCTACTACGTGCGCCGGGACCGGTTCGACCTTGTCGAGCAGCTGCCCGGTGTCGAGGAGCTGGTGGCCGATGTGTCCCGGCTCACCGCGGTGCTGGGCCGCGACTAGGCTGACGGCGTGATGGACTGGTCGGCCGCGAGTGGCCTGGATCGCAGCGAGGAACACCGCGAGGACGCCGCGTGGGTGCGGCGGCAGTGGGAGTCGCCGGCGGCGCTGCTGCTGCCGGTCGGGCCGGGCGGCCGGCTGCCGGTCGGGCCGGGCCCGGCGCTGCGCTACCTTCCGACCACCGGGGACCGTGATCCGGCGACCACCCACCTGCTCGGCACGGCCGACGACCGGCCGGTCTTCTGTCGGGTCGTCGACGAGGTCGAGGGCGAGACGGCGAGCGTCCGGGAGATCGGACACCGACTGACCGGGACCCAGGCCGATGTTGCGTTCAGTGCCACCTCGCTGGCCAACTGGCACCGGATCGAGCCGCGGTGCAGCGCCTGTGGAGCGCTCACCCAGCCGCGGCGGGCCGGCCTGATGCGGCACTGTCCCGAATGCGGGCGCGACACCTGGCCGCGGACCGACCCGGCCGTCATCGTCGCCGTGACGAACGCCGACGACGAGATCCTGCTCGCCCACCAGCCCGTCTGGGCCGCCGGACGGGTGTCCGTCCTGGCCGGCTTCGTGGAGACGGGTGAGTCCCTCGAGCAGGCGATCCACCGCGAGATCCTTGAGGAATCGGGCGTGACCCTGGGGGAGGTGCGCTACGTGGCGAGCCAGCCCTGGCCCTACCCGCGGTCGCTGATGCTCGGCTTCCGGGCGAGGGCCACGTCGACCCGGATCATCGTCGACACGGCGGAGCTGGCCTGGGGCCGCTGGTTCAGCCGGGCCGCGGTGCGGGCCGGATCGGTGGACGGCAGCCTGGTGCTGCCCCCCGCCTCGTCCATCGCCCGCCGGCTGATCGAGGACTGGCTCGGCGAGGACGCCACCCGGTCGGAGGGGCCCGACCGGCACTGACGGGTCCTCAGGCCCGCTCGCCGGCCAGCCCCGAGGCACGGTTGGCCCGCCGGGACACCGCCTCCCGCAAGGCCGCGCGGCTGCCGTAGAGGTGCACCGCGCCCGAGGCCCGGGTGATCGCGGTGTAGAGCAGCTCGCGGGTGAGCAGCGCCGATCCCTGGTCGGGCAGGATCACCGACACCTCCTGGAACTGGCTGCCCTGCGCCTTGTGGATCGTGCTCGCATACATCGGGACCAGCCCGGTCAGCTGCACCGGGGCCAGGAACCGTACGCTGCGCTCGTGCAGGTCCGCCAGAGCCAACCGCCGGCCGGTGGGGGTGCGGACCACCGCCCCGACGTCCCCGTTGAACACCTGCAGCGCCTTGTCCCGGCGGGTCACCAGGAGCGGCTCACCGACGGCCAGGGCATCCTCCCCGGTGCGGCCCAGCCAGTCGCGGGCGATCCGGTTCCAGGTCGCCACGCCGGCCGGCCCACGGCGGTGCGCGCACAGCAGCCGGTGCCGGTCCAGCACCGCGAGGGTGCCCGCTGCGTCCCCCTCCTCGGCCAGCCGTTCCAGCTGCTCCCCCCAGCCCACCATCCGGTCGTGCAGGGTCGCGAAAGCCGGGTCGCCCGGGCCGCGGGAGACCGGGGTGAAGGTGACATTGTCGCCGGACGCCAGGTCATCGACCAGGGCGTCGACCAGGTCCGCCCGCCCGTCGCGGATGGCCTGGGCCAGCTCTGCGATCCGGCCCTGGAACCGCCAGGTGTGGCTGAGCCGGACCAGACCGGGCCGCTCCACCGCAGGACGGTCGACCGGATCGACGAGGTCGCGCAGCAGCTTGCGGGTCGTCGTCGTGGCCCGTCCGGCCGGGTCCTCGGCCCGCACCAGAGCCCCGATGTCGGAGAACACCGCGCCCGCCTCCACCGAGGCGAGCTGGTCGGGGTCGCCGACGAGCAGCAGCCGGGCGTCCGGCCGGGTGGCCTCCAGCAGCCGGGCCATCAGCGACAACGAGACCATCGACATCTCGTCCACCACGATCAGGTCGTACGGCAACGGCCGCAGACGGTCGTGCGCGAACCGCGTCGTGCTGTCGCGCCGCCAGCCCAGCAGCCCGTGGACCGTGGTGGCGTGCAGCCGCCCGAGCCGGTGCACCACCTGCGGATCGACCTCCCCCATCGCGGCCAGGGCGTCCTTGACCGCCTCGCCCATCCGGGCGGCCGCCTTGCCGGTCGGGGCGGCCAGGCCGATGTGCAGGTCCGGCTCCAGCGTCGCCAGGACGACCAGGATCCGGGCGATCGTCGCGGTCTTGCCGGTGCCGGGGCCACCCTGCAGGACGCACAGCCGGGTGGCCACCGTCGTCGCGGCAGCGGCCAGCTGGTGGTCCGGTTCATCCGCCGCGAGCCCTGTCGGGCCCTCGACCCGAGGGAACACCGCTCGCAGCACCGAGGCGATCCGGTCCCGGTCGGGGCCGATCATCGGGGTGCTGCGCCGGACATCGACGTCGGCCCGGACCAGCTGCTCGTCGCGCCAGTAGCGGTCGAGATAGAGCAGGGTGCCGACCAGCCGCAGCGGCCGGCCGGGCGGCCCGTCGGAGCCGACACTGACCAGGGCACTGTCGCGCAGACACGCCAACCAGCCGTCCAGGTCGGGCCAGTCGAGCGCCGACACGTCGACGGCGCTCTCGTCGCTCTCGAAGATCGCCTCCCGTACTGTCGCCAGGTCGATGCACACCGACCCGGCCCGGACCGCGCGGACCACCAGTGCGATCGCGAGCGGGATCCGCGGATCGGTCGCCCCGCCGAGGAATGCCAGCTGCTGGGCGGCCTGGACGTCGGCGAAACCGAACACCCCCGCGGCATCGAAGTCGGCCACCAGGCCGGATCCGATGACGCTGGTCGTGCCGGCCCTGGTGACGACGCCGGTCGTGCCGGACGCGGCGGCCCCGGTCGCGCCGGAGCCAGTGACGCTCGTCGTGCCGGCCCCGATGACGCTGGTCATGGCGTCGACCTCCCCTCGGTGATCAGATCGGCGATCTCGACGACCAACCCGGCCGGCGGGCGCCAGGCGAACACGCCGTAGGACACCCCTTCGACCCTCGGCGTGTCCGGGCCGGCCATGCCACGCAGGAACAGGTAGCGGATCCCGCCCAGATGCTCCTCGGGCCGATAGCCGGGCAGACGCCAGCCGAGGAACCGGTGCAGGGCGACCGAATAGAGCAGCGCCTGCAGCGGGTAGTGCGCCGCCATCATCGCCTCCGCCAGGGCCGGCGGCGCGTACGAACCGAGCAGCAGCGGGCCGTCGGAGGGCGGCCCGCCCAACCAGTTCGTCTTGTAGTCCACCACGACGAACCGGTCGGTGTCGCCGCCGACCCGCAGCACCGCGTCGATGCTGCCGGTGAGGAAGCCGCGCAGCACCTGGTCGCCCAGCCCGGGCATCCGCAACCGGGCGGCGTAGGAGGCCAACGGGTCCTCGGGGCTCAGGTGGCGCTCCAGGGCGTCGGCGATGTCGCCGAGCAGTGCAGCCACGCCGGGGTCGTCACCGCCCCCGAGCGGCAGCTCGAAGTCCAGCTCGCTGAGCCGGTCCCGCACGGCGACGTCGGCGAGCGTACGGTCGCCGAGGTCCCCGCCCAGCGGTGTGCGGGTCGCCGCGTCGAGGGCAGCGGCGAGGACGCCGTGATCGAGCTCCTGGACCGGGGAAGCCACCGCGACCCGGTCGACCAGCCCGTCGAACGATGGCCCGGCCGGGTCCCAGGCCTCGAGCACGGCATGGACCAGGGTGCCGAACCGGGCCCCGGTGGGCAGCGGACCCCACGGAGAGGGCCGCCCGGCGCCGGCCGGGACAGGCCCGGCACCGGCGCCGTCGGGCCGAGGGGCTTCGGTGGGGGACGGGCCGACCGCCGGCTCATCGTCGGCGTGGGTGGCGTCCATCGGTGAATCGTGCGGGTGTTCGTGCTGCGCGGCGGTCAGCCCGGTGTAGGAGGTGCGGCGCCACGCGGTGTCCACCGGACGGTCGAACCTGCGCAGGTACGGCGCCGGCGCCGGCGTCGGCTCGGGCACGGGCGGCGGCTCGAGCCGGCCCGGCTCGTCGTCCACGTACGTCATCCGCACCCCGGGAAGGGCCGGTAGGTCCTGATCGGGGACCGCGGGGACGACCCGGGGGAGCGTGCCGTCGGCCGCGCGCTCCCCGCACAGCGCCCGGTGCAGGGGAGCACCGGGGGCGTTGCGCTCGTGGGGGGCCCACCAGGCGATGATCTGCGAGGCGGCCCGGGTCATCGCGACGTAGAGCACGCGCAGCTGCTCGCCCGCCGACTCCTCGAGCGCCCGTCGGTGCCGGGCCCTCGAGGACGGGTCGCGGCGCCCACCGACATCCACCAACCGGTCGCCGGCCGGGTCATGGACGGTGAACGCCTCGGGCACCACCTCGTCCTTCGCCACGGGTCGTACATCGGTCATGTCAGGCAGCAGCACGATCGGGAACTCCAGCCCCTTCGCGGAGTGCACGGTGAACACCTGGACCGCTTCGGCTTCGGTCTCCAGGCGCAGCGCCTGCTCGTCATCACCGTTGCGATGGGCCGCCGCCATCGCGTCCGCCAGCCAGGCCAGCAGCCGGCGGGGTGCCAGCCGCTCCGCGGACTCGGCCTCGTGCAGCAGCTGGCCCACGTGACGCAGGTCGGTGATCTCCCGGGCCGAGCCGGTGCGGCCGATCGATCCGGCGGCCAGGTCGGTCTCGTCGAGGGCGGCGTCGAGCACGGCAGTCACGCCCTGCTCCCGCCACCGGCGGCCCCAGGCCCGGGCCCGGATGAACAGCGCCGCCCGGTCGTCCTCGTCGGCCCGGACCAGATCCTCCAGCCCCCAGCCGACGAACGGGCCCAGGGCGAGCCGGTGCACCGCGGCCGGCTGTGGGTCGAGCAGGGTGCTGAGCAGGTCGCGCCAGGCGGTGGCCGCCGGGGAGCGCAGCACGGTGTCGGCACCGTTGAGCACGGCCGGGATGCCGGCGGCGGTCAGGGCCCGGGCGGTCAGTGCCGCAGCGACGTTGCTGCGGACCAGCACGGCGATGTCGGTCGGGCGCACCGGGCGGGCCCCGTCGGTCCCCTCCAGGGTGGTGCCGTCGGTCAGCAACCGTGAGACCTGCGCGACGACATCGCGCCGGATGCGTTCGCGCTGGCGGGTGATGCTGGTGTACGGGTGCACCACCCGACGCAGTTCCAGGCCGGGGCAGGGGGTCCCCACCGGGTCGTGCAGCCGGGTGCCGGGGTGCTGGGCCCGGACCGGGGCCACGGTGATGTCGGGGTCACCGAGTGCGGTGCGGCCGAGGATCGAGTCGACGGCGCGGACGACCGTCTCGTCCGATCGCCAGTTGGTGGTCAGGGTGAGGCGCCGGTCCGCCACCCGGGCCGCGGCGAGATAGGTCTGGACGTCCCCGCCGCGGAAGCCGTAGATGGCCTGCTTCGGGTCACCGATGAGGAACAGGTCGCTGTGGCCGTGGAACGCGGTGCGCAGGATCTCCCACTGCTGGGGATCGGTGTCCTGGAACTCGTCGACCATCACCACCCGGTAGGCGTCGCGCAGTCGGGCTGCGGTGGCCGACGCGGTGGACGGGTGACGCAGCGCGGCGGCGAGCCGGCCGATCAGGTCGTCGTACGTGTACAGGGCCCGCGCCCTGAGCCGGCGGTCCACTTCCTGGCGGGCCCGGCCGGCGAAGTCGACCCGGGCGGCGCTGATCTGGTCGTCGGCCGGATCAGGGACGAGGGGGGAGGCCGGCGTCGCGATTGCGGCCTCGACGAGCGTACGCGCCACCGCGGGCGGGAACGGCGGGTTCGCCAGGCCGCCGAAAAGGGCGAGGTGGAGGTCGGCGGCGACCTCGGCGGCGATCTCGTGGTGGTCCGGGAGCAGTACGGCCCCGCTCCGGTGCCCCGACAGCAGCCCCAGTCGGTCGAGCATCGTCCCGGCGAACTCGTGGATCGTGGCGATCGTCGCGGCGTCGAAGTCGGCCACCGCCTCGGCCAGCCGCTGTCGGGTGGTCTGCGGCGCCCCGGTCCGGAGAGCCGCCCGGAGCGCATCGTCCGCGGACGGGTCGTCCGTCGGCGGGGCGTCCGACCCGAGCACCCGCTGGGCCTCGACCAGCCGGGAGCGGACCCGGGCCCGCAGTTCCCGGGCCGCCTTGCGGGTGTAGGTGATCAGCAGGATCGAGCGCAGCGGGGTGCCGCGGGCCACGGACAGCACGACGAGTGAGGCGATGGTGTGGGTCTTCCCGGTGCCGGCACTGGCCTCGAGCAGGGTGGTGCCCGAGGGTAGCGGTGCCGCCAGGTCGAGGGCATCGCGGTCCGTCACCGGTCGGGTCTGCGACGGTGTGCTCATCGGCGTTGCTCCGCCTCCTCCAGGGGTGACCACAGGCCGCGGGCCAGGTCGGAGATCCAGTCCTTCTCGTCACCGATCGCGGGCAGCTGTGCCGGGCGGGGGGCGCGGACCAGCGCGCGCAGGTCGTGGCCCCACAGCAGTTCCCAGTTGGCGTCCCGGTCCCGGTCCCAGGCCTGCTGCAGCATCCGATGGCCCCACAGCTCGGCACCGCTCGTCCCGGGACGGATGCAGTCGTGCAACGCCGCCGCGGTCCGGGCCGGCAGTGGCAGCGGGGTGGTGAGGCCCACCGTCGCGATCCGCACCCAGCGGTCGAGCAGGAACCGGGCCGTCGCCGGGTCGGGGGCGGACAGGACGACCAGGTCGTTGCGCCCCACCAGGTGGGCCCGGGGATGGTCGAGCGTACCGGCGGCGGCCAGCACCAGCAGGTTGAACCAGGCGGTCAGCCGGTGTCGGGGGCCGAGCCGGCCGTAGCTCACCGTGAGCACCGAGGCGCCGCGGGTGGTGATGTCGGCGCTCAGGGTCGTGCCGTCGCCGAGGGGCACTCGGACATGCCGCGTCAGCGGTGCCTCGGCGCGGGGGCCGGCGGACTCCCGCAGCGCCCGGTCGACGGTGTTGCGGATCCGGTCCAGGATCCCGCGGCCGGCCGCGCCGGGGGGCAGGGTCCCGCGCAGTTGCTCGGCCCGCAGGGCGTCGTCGAGCTCGTCTCCGCGCAGCGTGGCGGTCAGGACGCGGCTGCCGGCGGCCCATTCCCCGAGCCCGTCCAGTTCGAGCGGCATCGCGTCGGCGGCCGCGTCCTCGTCGCTCCACATGGTGAACCCGGCCCGGCGGCGCAGGAAGGCCCTGGCCGGATGGGTCAGCACCTCGACCACGTCGGTGAGCGGCACGACACCGTCGTCCCACTCCCAGGTGGGGACCGACAGCCGGTGGGCGAGCGGCTCCTCGCCCGTCCCGGCGGTACCCGTGCCGAGCGCGCCTGTCCCGGCCGTACCTGCCCCGGTGGCGCGCGGACCTGCCGTGACCGCGGCGGCCCCTGCTGCCGCGGTGGGATCGAAGCCCGACAGGGCCGAGGCGCGGAAGGCCGCGGCCGCCGGGTCCCCGAACGCCGACGGATCGTACGGCTGGAGCGGGTGACGGGCGATCAGCGCGGAGTCGGGGTCGGTCGCCGCCGGAAGCATCGACCGCAGCGTGTCGAGCAGGTCGCTGACGACGGCCGCCGGGGGACGCTGCTCACCGGTGCGCGGGTCGGCGCCGGTCCAGGTGAGCACCAGATGCTGGCGGGCGGCCCGGACCAGGTCGAGGAACACCTGCCGGTCGTGGTGGCGTGGGCCGATGGCATCCGGTTCCGGAGCCAGGTCGAGCAGACTGTCGCCGTCGGCACGCTCCGGCCGGGGCAGATTACCGTCGTCGAGACCGGCCACGCAGACCACCCGGTAGGGGACGTGGCGCGCCGGGGCGAGCGAGCTGACGGTGATCGCGCCGGCGCGGAACGCGGACCGTGGGACCCGGCCGCGGACGGCGTCGTCGAGCAGCTCGAGCAGGTCCTCCAGGGCCAGCGCCGGGGCATCGGCGGGCGCGGTCGCGCCGATGTCGGCGAGGATCCGCCAGGCGTGGTCGAGCTGCCAGGCCCGGTCGGGGGCCGGGGTCATCAGCTGGTCGATCGCGTCGCGGCAGATCGTGGCCCATTCGGCGGCGGAGTGCGGCTCACCGGCGATCCGGGCGAGTCGGATCAGCCGGGCCATCAGCTCCGCCACCGCCCCGACCACCTCGATGTCGGAGGAGCCGACGTCGTCGAGGGGGAGGCCGCTGCGGACCGCGTACGACCCGTCCTCGGTCATCGCGATCCCGACCAGCATCCGGTTCAGGCCGCTGAGCCAGGTGTTGGCCCCCACCGAGGACAGTCCGAACCGGTCGCGGTGGGCGGCATTCATCCCCCACCGCACGCCGGCAGCGGTGATCAGGTCGTGGGCCCGGGCCAGGTCGTCCTCCTCGAGGCCGAAGTGCCGGGCCACCGGATCCGCCCCCAGGAACGCCTCGAACTCCGTTGCGCCGGCCCGTCCACGGCCCATCGTCAGTGCCTCCACCAGCCTGCTCAGCACCTCGTTGTGTTCCCGACGCTCGGGGTCGGCGAAGCGCACCGGCAGGGTCCGGGCCGGATGACCGCCCGGTCGGTCGGGGTCGGTCGGGGCGAAGGCGGCCTCGAGCAGGGGCATCAGGCCGGGATCGGCACAGGCGATCAGAACGTCACGGGGTTCCAGGGTCGGGTCGTCGGCCAACAGGCCGCACACCACGTCGCGCAGGACCTCGGCCTGGCGGTCCGGGCCGTGGCAGGCGTGCAGGGAGATGCTCGTGTCGTCGCGGGCCAGCGGCGCCGGATCGCCCATCAGCCCGTGGGCCAGGTCGAGTCGGAGCCGGTCGAGCAGCGAGTCGCCGCTCGCCCCGGGGTGCCCGTGGGGGGTCACCTCGGCGCCCGCCTCGGCGAGGGCGGTCAGGGTCGCCGCGGACTCGCGGTCGAGGGCGGCCGCGAGGGGATGGGCGTCCCCTTCGGGCGAGGTCCCGGGCAGCCACAACTGCACCCGGTGCGGCCCGGCGAGCGCGGACAGCAGCCGCACCTCCGACGGCGTCAGGTCACCGGGGGCCCACAGGTCGATCCTGGCCGGCACCCCGGGCAGCGGGCCGTGACGCAGTGCCTCCTCGGTCAGTGGGATCCGGGCCACCGGGTCGGGCACCGTGCCGGTCTCCGGACGGGTGTGCAGCGCCCGCCACAACGGCGGCTGCCAGGAGAGGTCCTCCGGCACGCCGGTGTCGTGACCGGCCGACCAGTCCGCCAGCAGCGACGGGCGGCGACGGGCATAGTCCAGCAGGATCTCGGCCACATGCCGGGCCAGCCAGACGGTGCCGCCCGGTGAGCGCTGGGCCTCCTGCCACGCACCCAGGGTGGTCCCGCGCCAGCGTTCGGTGTCGGTGAGCAGAGCGGCCACCTGCCAGCCGAGCCGGTGCGGCCGCCAGGGGTCGTCGTCCGGGTCGATGCCCGCAGCCCGGGCGGTCACCTCCCACGTCCAGTCGGCGAAGGAGGGCATCGTGACGCCGGCGCAAATCCCGAGCGTACCGGTGAGGCGGTGCGCCAGCCAACGCTGCGTGCCCGGCCCCTCACAGGTCACGAGGTACTCGTCGAACACGTCGGCCGGGTGCTCGGCCAGGCCCTCGGCCAGGGCGTCGGCCAGCACTTCGGCGTCCGCCGCCAGGTGGACGGTGGGGTGGCCGGTCGGCAGGGAGTGCGTCATGATGGCCACCACCCTAGAGGAGGTCGCTGACACCGCTCGTCCGGTCGATCGGGGACCTGCGCCGGAGCCTGTTGTCGGCGCCGGGACCTACAGTGTGGGGCATGCCCACACCACCCCCGGACCTGCCGTCGCCCGAAGCCCTGCTCGATCGCCTGGATCCCGAGCAGCGCGACGTGGCGACCAGCCTGTCCGGTCCGGTTGCGGTGATCGCGGGGGCGGGGACCGGCAAGACGCGTGCCATCACCCACCGGATCGCCTACGGCTGCGCGGTCGGCGCGTACGCCCCCACCCAGGTCCTGGCGGTGACGTTCACCACCCGCGCGGCGGGGGAGATGCGGGGCCGGCTCCAGGAGCTGGGGGCCCGCGGGGTGCAGGCCCGGACGTTCCACTCCGCGGCGTTGCGCCAGGCCCAGTACTTCTGGCCCAGGGCGTACGGGCGTGCCCTGCCACGGCTGGCCGACAACCGCTACGGCCTGGTGGTCGAGGCGGCCCGCCGGCTGCGACTCGAGACCGACCAGGGCATGGTCCGCGATCTGCTCGGCGAGATCGGCTGGGCCAAGGTCTCCAACGCCGACGCGGACAGCTACCCGGCGGTGGCCCGTCGCACCGGGCGGGAGGTGTCGGGGCTGGAGCCGGAGACGATCGCGCGGGTGTTCGCCGGCTACGAACGGCTCAAGGCGGACCACGGTGTGATCGACTTCGAGGACATCCTGCTGTGCTGCGCGGCGATGCTGGCGGAGCGCCAGGACGTGGCCGAGGAGGTCCGCCGGACCTATCGCCACCTGGTCGTCGACGAGTACCAGGACGTCTCGCCGCTCCAGGAGGCACTGCTCACACTGTGGCGCGGCGAGTCCGACGAGATCTGCGTGGTGGGCGACCCGGCACAGACCATCCACTCCTTCGCCGGGGCCCGCGCCGACTACCTGACCGGCTTCACCCGGCGTCATGCCGGCGCGACAGTGGTCCGGCTGGTCCGTGACTACCGCTCGACCCCTCAGGTCGTCGACGTGGCCAACCGGGTGATCGGGCACGGCGGGCGCCAGGCCCTGGTGGCGCAACGGCCCGCCGGGCCGGCTCCGGTCTGGGCCGAGGCCACCGACGAGGCGGAGGAGGCTGCCGGGATCGCGGTGTGGCTGGCCGAGCTGGCGTCCCAGGGGGTGGACTACCGCGAGATGGCGGTGTTGTTCCGGATCAACGCCCAGTCGCCGCAGCTCGAGCAGGCCCTCGACGCCGCAGGCATCCCGTACCTGGTGCGCGGTGCCGAGCGGTTCTACGACCGGGCCGAGGTCAAGCAGGGGATCGGCCTGTTGCGGGCGCAGGCCCGGACCGGGCAGGCCGACGGGGTGGGGCCGCTCGACCAGGCCAAGGCGCTGCTGGAGCCGATCGGCTGGCGCGCGACCGCCCCGACGGGCGCCGGGTCGCGGCGGGAGAAATGGGAGTCCCTGGCCGCGCTGGTCGACCTGGTCGGCGACGTCCTCGCCGAGCAGCCGGGTGCCACCCTGGCGGACGTGGCGGCGGTCCTCGAGGCCCGGGCGGCCGCCGACCACGCCCCGATCGCGCACGGTGTCACGCTGTCGACGTTCCATGCCGCGAAGGGCCTGGAGTGGGACGCGGTCGCGCTGAGCGGCGTGCAGGAGGGGTCGGTCCCGTTCGTCCTCGCCACCGGACGCGACCAGCTCGACGAGGAGCGCCGGCTGCTCTACGTCGGCATCACCCGGGCCCGCGAACACCTGCGGGTGTCCTGGTCCCGCGCCCGCTCCGGCACCAACGGCCGGCGCCGCCCGTCCCGCTTCCTCGACGGGGTGCTGCCGGACGGGGTTGCGACTCCGTCGGGTGGGGACCGGCGCAGGCCCGGCGGTGGCCGGCGGCGCAGCGCGCTGAGCGCCACCTGCCGGGTGTGCGGCCTGACGCTGGGCGATGCGGCCGAGCGCAAGCTCGGCCACCACCAGGACTGTCCGGTGGACTACGACGAGGCGACGGCGGATGCGCTGCGCCGATGGCGACGCCACGAGGCGAGGACCCGCAGCATCCCGGCGTACGTGGTGTTCACCGACGCGACGCTGCTGGCCCTGGCCGAGATGCGGCCCGCCGACGAACGGGCCCTGCGCGCCGTCGGCGGGATCGGAGCGGCCAAGGTGGAGCGCTACGGCGAGGCGGTGCTGAGGATCATCGCTGATCCCTCCGCCGTCGACGAGGAGGGTGCCCTCGCCACGTCGACCGACCCGGCCTGAGCCGGTCGCCCACCGGTCCCGGCGCCGGGCGGTGCCCAGGTGCAGCCACAGGCCGGGTGGGGACGCCAGGCGCGCCAGTGCTGCTGCCAGTCGCGGGTGCCCAGCTCGACCGTACGGTCGACCAGGTCGGGGGAGCGGCCACCCGCCCACGCCGCCAGTTGCGCGGTGAGCATCGCGATCGTCCAGTCGCGCAGTGGCGCCGGATGCGGGGCCCGGGCCCCGGTCAGCGCGGCCCGCTGCTCCACCCAGGTGGCGTCCCGGGCCGCGCGGGTGAGGTCGGCGCAGACCAGGCACGACGTACGCCCCGGCACGACGAAGGGACCCAGCACGACACCCGCCGGTCGGGGCCGCACCACGACATGAGGGTCGTCGGCGCGCATCAACGCCTCGACCAGGGCGGGGTCCGGCTCGAGGCATCCGGGCGCGACGACGGTCGGTGTGCCGGGCGGGAGCGGCCGCCGATCCAGAGTGTCGGCCACCCGGACCCGGTCCCGGGGCCGCGGCAGCGAGGTACCGAGCGATCCGGACGGGGCGATCACGTGGACGGCGCCGACCCCCGCCTCGAGCAGGCCGGACACCAGGGCAGGGACGAGGGACGGCGCGGCCACGACCCGCACCACCGGCGTGTCGCACAGCGGACCCGACTGCGGATCGTCCGCCGCCAGCAGGTCGGCTCCGCGCAGCGTCGCCACCAGGTTGTCCACAGCCTGCGGACTCACCTCCCACCGGTCGGCGAGTTCGCTGACGGAGTGGTCGCCGGTCAGTTCCGCCAGCATCCAGCGGGTGCCCGGTGGAGCGCCGGCGAGGCGGACACCGCGGTCGGCGTCACACCCGACCTGGACCGTCCCGTCCCGCAACTGCAGCACCGGCACCCCGTCCAGCAGACGGGGCCGGGACCGCGGTCCCCGGCCCGATCGGCACCCTTCCAGGTCCTTGTCCATGCCGCCACGATCCCGCGTACGGCCCTGCCGATCCAGTCCTGAAAGGGGACGGACAACACCGGCCGGACAACGGACAACACTCTTCGGGCACTGGACAACACCGGCCGGGTGGCGGACAACACTCATCACTCATCCCCGGGGCTGGCAGGACCGGGTGGGCACCGGGCCGGCAACACCGGGCCGGCAGCGTTCGGGCAGGCGGAAGGCCCTCACGCTATCGATCCTGTTCGCCTTCCCCTGCGAACGCACCGACCACGGAGGGCCTCCTGTGGACAATCTAGGCGGGCGGCCCGGCGTACGTCAAGCACCCCAGTGCCATCCCTGTGCCGAGCCACGGGTAGCAGGGCCGGGCGGCGGGACCGGAGGAGAGGAGCCAGGGGGTTGTCCACGGATGTGGACAACCCTGTGGATGGTTTGTGGTCAACGTGTGGACGGTCGCCGTCCACCGTACGGTCCGTCGCCCTTCATCCTGTGGACACCTGCTGTCCCGCGACACGGCAGGCGACCGGGCGATCGGTGATGACGGTCCGGGCCCCCTGTGACCGGGGCCCTCCGTCAGGTTTCAGGCGGTCAGGTTTCGGGCGATCAGGTTTCAGGCGGTCAGGCTTCAGGGTCAAGCTCCAGGGGGCGGACTTCAGGGCCAGGCTTCAGGGGCAAGCGTCAGGGGGACTTCAGGGTCAGGCTTCAGGACCCGACCCGGTGTCCCCGTCCTCGCCGCGCTCCTTGTCCGCCTCGTTCAGCAGCCGCTCCAGTTCGGCGTCCAGGTCGTACGCCTCGGGCTCCTCGTCCGGCCGGACCTCGTGCTGATCGACCTCGCCGGCCACGAAACCGAGCGGGTCGTCCAGCCCGGCGGCGGTGGGCAGGTTGTCCGGGTGGCTCCACAGGGCATCGCGGCCCGCCACGTCCCGGGCCTCGCGCAGCGCGGCCCACAGGTTGGCGGCGTCGCGCATCCGCCGCGGGCGCAGCTCGAGACCGACCAGAGTGTTCAGGGCCTCCTCGGCGGGCCCACCGGTCGCCCGACGTCGACGCAGTGTCTCGGCCAGCGCCGGCGCGGTCGGCATCCACCGGCCGGTGGCCAGGGTGACCGTGTCGTCGACCCAACCCTCGATCAGCGCCAGCAGGGTCTCCAGCCGTTCGAGGACGGCCTGCTGCTCCGGCGTGCGCACCGGCTCGAACAGACTGCCCTGCAACTTCTCGAAGGCCTCCTGCATCGCCTCCAGATTCATCGCCGAGGGATCGAGGTCGCGGTACATCTCCTCCATCGCGGACATGTCGATCCGGATCCCGGCGGCGTACTGCTCGAAGAGCGACAGCAGCTGGGGGCGCAGCCACGGCGCGGCGGCGAACAGCCGCTGCCGGGCGGCCTCGCGCAGCGCCAGGTACACCTGGATGTCGGTCGGGGACTGGTCGAGCCCCTCGGAGAATGCGGCGACGTTGGTGGGCAGCAGCACGACGGCACCGTCGTCGCCCAGCGGCAGCCCGATGTCGGTCAGACCGAGCACCTCGGAGGCCAACCGGCCGAGAGCCTCGCCGACCTTCTGGCCGTACATCATGGCGCCGCTGGTGCGCAGCATGGGCTGCAGCAGCCCGGCCATCTGGGCCAGCTCGGCCGGCTGCTCCGCCATGTCCCCGGAGTGCAGCAGAGCGTCCGCGAGGGCGTCGGCGAAGCTCGTCGCGACCGGGGCGATGATCCGCTCCCAGACCGGCAGCGTGGAGCCGATCCACTCGGTGCGGCTCCAGACCTTCGGGGCCTGCTCGGTGGCCGGGAACGAGGTGGAGCGGTCCAGCCAGCCGTCGGCGATCCGGGCCGCTTCGGTGAGACTCTCCCGCTGTTCCCGCGTCGGGGTGGGGTCGGACCCCCGCTCGGCACAGACGCGCCGCGCGATCGTGCTGACCTGGCGCCAGTCGACCTGTCCGGGCTGCGCCGGAGCGCCGGCCCCGGCGGCGGCCGGGTTCATGAAGCCGGAGTATCCGGCGGTGGGGCCGGGGGCCCCGGCGGCGAACATCTGCCCGAACGCCTGCTGGAGCTGTTGCATGAGCGCCGCGAGGTCGGGGGTGCCCCCGGCACCGGTCGCTCCGGACAGGCCCAGCTGGCGCAGCAACTCCTCGAAGGCGTTCTGCTCCCGCTTGCCCTCGTCCGGGTCGTCGTCGCGGCGAGGATCGTCGGCCATGATGTCACTCCTGCTCGTGGGGCATCCTGATGCTCGTGGGCATCCTGACTGCGTCCATTGAACCGCATCCACCAAGGTGCCCCCCGGGGCGGCACGCTGCGGCTGGGTGTCGGCGCGCCGCGGTTGGGCATCGGTCCGCCGCGGTTGGGTAAAGTCGAGGCATGCTGCGGACCAGTGCACGGGTGACGGACGGATCACTGCGGGTCGACGACATGCTCGCCGCGGTCGCAGACCCCGCCGTCGGCGGCGTCGGGATGTTCGTCGGGCTGGTCCGCGACCACGACCCGGCAGGTCCCGGATCCGCTGTGCGGTGGCTCGAGTACTCCGCCCACCCGACTGCCGAGGACACTCTGGCCGCGCTGGTCGCCGAGGTCGCCGGGGCGTACGACGTGCTGATCGCGCGGGCCGAGCACAGGATCGGCCGGCTCGCGGTCGGTGACGTCGCTGTGACAGTCGCCGTCGGTGCCGCACACCGGGCGCCCGCCCTGGACGCCTGCCGGGTGCTGATCGACCGGATCAAGTCGGAGGTGCCGATCTGGAAGCGCCAGTCCTTCGCCGACGGTGTGACCGGTTGGGTCGGTCTGTGACCCCTCGGCGGGACGCGGCCCGGACCGGCCGCTCCCCGTGGCGTCGGGCCACCGCCTGGCTGCGCCGGGTGTTCGGCCCGATGCCGACGACGACCGCAGTAGCGGCCGCCGCCTTCGTCGTGCTGGCGATGATCCTCGCGCTGGTGCCCGTCCCGTACGTCACCTGGAGCCCCGGCCGGACCGTCGACGTGCTGGGGGCCGCGGCCTCCGGGCCGGGCCAGGCGGTGCAGATCAGCGGGCTCACCACCTACCCGACCGATGGCCAGTTCCGATTGACCACCGTCGGGGTGACCCGGGCCGACTCCCGGCTGACCCTGCCCGCCGCGCTGGCCGCCTACTGGCTGCCGTGGCGCGAGGTGCTGCCGCGCGCGGCGGTGTACGCCCCCGGCACCACCCAGCAGGAGAGCACCGCCGAGGGCACCCGGATGATGGACAACGCCCAGCAGTCGGCGATCGTGGCCGGCCTGCGCAGCGCTGGGGTCCCGGTCACCGAGGTGACCAAGGTCGTCGGGGTGAGCATCGGCTCACCCGCCGACGGGCGGCTGGAACCCGGCGACACCCTCGTGGCGATCGACGGGACGGCCGTCTCCACCCCGACCGACGCCACCGCGCGGATCCGCGCCCGCCGGGTCGGTGAGACCGTGCAGGTCGGCGTGCTGCGCGCTGGTGTCCGCCGGGATGTCACCGTGCCCACGGTCGCCGCACCCGACGACCCCTCCCAGCCCCGGATCGGTGCCACCGTGGGCGTCGGCTACGACCACCCCGGCACGGTCGGCTTCGGCATCGACCCGGCCATCAGCGGCCCCAGCGCCGGGCTGGTCCTCGCCCTGGCGGTCGACGATCGGCTGACGCCGGGTGACCTCACCGGCGGCCGGGTGATCGCCGCCACCGGCACCATCGATCCCGACGGCACTGTCGGGTCGATCGGCGGACTGCCGTCCAAGGTCGCCGGTGCCAAGGCGGCCGGGGCGGCGCTGTTCCTGATCCCGCGCGGCAACTGCGACGAAGCGGTCGGCCTGCACACCGCCCTGCCGCTGGTGCCCGTCGACAACCTCCAGCAGGCGATCGATGTCCTGTCCCGGCCGCAGACCCCGGTCGCCGGCCTGCCGCACTGCTCCTGATATCCCAAGGCTCCTGACACCCTCAGGCTCCGGACACTCCCAGGGTCCGGACACCACCACTCCCGACCCGCCCAGGAGGGCCCGATGACCACCCCCGATCCTGTCGATCCCGCCGCGCAGACGCCCGACAGCCTGGCCGCGCCCGCCGAGGCCGCTGCGTCCGACCCCGCGTTCGATGCCGATGCCGCGTCCGCCGAAGCCGCGCGTGATGCCGACGACGATGCCGCGTCCGACGCGCTGGTCGCCGCCCTGATGGAGATCGAGCGGCACGTCTCCGCCCTCGGCTGGGACCAGCCGGCCCGGCTGTTCGCCCTGGTGCGGACGGCCGACCTCGTCGCCGTCGAACCGCACCTGGCCGACGCGCTGGACGCCGAGCACCGGCCGCCGGACGCGATCAGCTCCATCGAACAGGACACCTGGCACGCCGGCGAGGACGTCGTGGAGGCCCTGCAGGGGATCGCCTGGCCCGACACCGTCGAGGGATGCGCGCTGGCCATCGAGCGGGCCTTCCTGCCGGCCGATGCCGAAGCGGCGGTGCCCGACGACCGGGACGAGGCGGCCCGCTACGTCGCGGAGCACCCCCGCCGCCAGGACATCCGAGTGGTCGCCGGAGTGCTGCGGTCGGGGCAACGGCAGAGCCTGGCCCGGCTGGCGTCGGATCCGGACGACCTGCTCGGCGGGCCCGACCTGGCCCCCGGGCTGTCCGAACTGCTCAGCCGTACGCTGCGCTGACAGCCGCCGGCGGCCGACGATCTTGCCCGCCGCCTAGGATGGGAGGGCGCCGGACCTTCCGAAGCCCGCCGCGTCGTATTCCGCCCAGTCCCACGTTCCGCGAACAAGGAAGTGTCACGTGAGCACCGCCTCCCCGGCCCGACCCCGTCACAAGCCGCATCCCCTGCTGATCACGCTGGTCGCCGTGGCAGTGCTGATGGTGCTGCTGGCGGTGACGTCCAATGTCTGGACCGACTTCCTGTGGTACCGCAACCTCGGGTACTCGAGCGTCTTCTCCACCCGGCTGCTGACCTCGGTCGTCCTGTTCGTGCTCGGTGCGGCGATCATGGCGGGGCTGGTGATCGGCAACGGCCTGATCGCCCTGCGGCTGCGACCACGCACCCGTCCGACCGCCCAGAGCAGCCTGCTGGAGACCTACCGGCACGTGCTGTTCAGCGGCCGCTTCCGTACGGTGCTGATCGTCTTCGGCAGCGTCCTGGGGCTCTTCGCCGGCTTCGGCATCTCCGGCAACGTCGACACCGTGCTGGCCTGGCTGCACCGGACCCCGTTCGGCAGTCCCGAGGCCGGCTTCGGTCTCGACCCGAGCTTCTACGTCTTCGACCTGCCGTTCTGGCGGATGACGCTGAACTTCCTGATCACCTGCCTGGTCCTGAGCGGTCTGGTCGCCCTGGTGATCCATTACCTGTCCGGGGCCTTGCGGCTGGAACGCGGTGCCCGGTCCTCGGCCGGCGCCCAGATCCACCTGTCGATCCTGATCGGCGCGGTCCTGCTGGTGTACGCGGCGCTGCGCGTCTTCGACCGCTACGGCCTGCAGGTCACCTCCGGTCAGCTGCTCACCGGCATCGGCTACACCGACGCGCACGTACGGTCCGCCGCCCAGCTCATCCTCGCGGTGATCACCGTGTTGTGTGCGCTGCTGTTCTTCGCCAACGCCGCCCTGCGCCGGTGGCGCATCCCGGTGGCCGCCGTCATCCTGCTGGTGCTGTCCGGGCTCATCCTCGGCCTGATCTATCCCGCGGTCGTGCAGGCCTTCTCGGTCAACCCGGACGAACCGGACAAGGAGAAGCCGTACATCGAGGCGCACATCGCCGCCACCCGTCAGGCCTACGGCCTGTCCGACGTGCAGATCCAGGACTACACCGCGGTGACCAAGACCTCGGCCGGGCAGCTGCGGGCCGACGCGGAGGCCCTGCCCGGCATCCG
The DNA here is from genome assembly GCF_034933565.1 of Raineyella sp. NCBI lineage: Bacteria > Bacillati > Actinomycetota > Actinomycetes > Propionibacteriales > Propionibacteriaceae > Raineyella > Raineyella sp. The sequence continues at coordinate 21,609 of NZ_JAYFNG010000024.1, read as the reverse complement.
GTTGATCGACCCCAAGGTGGTCGCTCCGGCGTACGAGCAGTTCCAGCAGGTGCGTGGCTTCTACCAGTTCCCCAAGACCCTCGACGTCGACCGTTACACCCTCGACGGCCAGGAGAGCGACGTCGTCGTCGCCGCTCGCGAGATCGACCTCAACGGGCTCGACTCGAAGAGCTGGAACAACATCCACACCGTGTACACGCACGGCTACGGCATGGTCGCGGCGTACGGCAACCGGCGCCAGGCCGAGGGCCAGCCGGACTGGATCGAGAAGGACATCCCGCCGACCGGCAAGCTCGACGAGCGACAGTCGCGGGTCTACTTCGGTCAGCTGCACACCGACTACTCGATCGTCGGAGCGCCGGCCGGTGCCCCCCCGGTGGAGCTGGACACGCCCGGCGGGGGCGACCAGAGCGGCGGCTCGAAGATGTTCACGTACGACGGCAAGGGCGGCGTGTCGATCGGCAGCACGATCACCCGGGCGCTCTACGCCATCCGGTTCGCCGACCCGAACATCCTGCTCTCGGACCGGGTGAACGCCGACTCGCGGATCATCTACAACCGCACCCCGACCGAGCGGGTGCAGGCGGCCGCCCCGTGGCTCACCGTGGACTCCAACATCTACCCGGCCGTCGTCAACGGTCGGCTGGTCTGGATCGTCGACGGCTACACCACGTCCAACACCTACCCGAACGCACAGCGGGTCAACCTCGACTCGGCGACCTCCTCGCAGCGGGCCACCGACACCGGCCTGGGGGCCGGCGGTCGGTCGATCAACTACATGCGCAACTCGGTCAAGGCCGTGGTGGACGCGTACGACGGGACCGTCGACCTCTATGCCTGGGACCAGTCGGACCCGATCCTGCAGACCTGGGAGAAGACCTTCCCGGGCCTGGTGAAGAGCCGGGACGCGATCTCCCCGGAGCTGCTCAACCACCTGCGCTACCCGGAGGACCTCTTCCAGGTGCAGCGCGAGGTGCTGGCCCGCTACCACATGACCGACCCGCACCAGTGGTACCAGCGCACCGACCTGTGGCAGATCCCGGACGATCCGGTCCAGGGCCAGGGCAACAAGGAGCAGCCCTACTATCTGTCGGTCAAGTGGCCCGGTGACGCCAATCCGATCTTCAGCCTGACGTCGGTCTACGTCCCGAACGCCCGTTCCAACCTCGCCTCGTACATGGCGGTGAACGCCGACGCGGCCAGCCCGGACTACGGCAGGATCCGCATCCTGCGGATGTCCGACCAGACCCAGATCGACGGTCCCGGCCAGACGTTCAATGCGATGACGACGAACGAACAGGTCGCCACCCGGCTGCGTCCCTACCTCAACCAGGGCGCCGCCAATGCGGCGTACGGCAACCTGCTCACCCTGCCGGTCGGCGGTGGCCTGCTGTACGTCCAGCCGGTCTACACCGAGCGGCAGGGGGCGACCGGGGCCTACCCGGCGCTGACCTTCGTGATGTCGAGGTTCGGCCAGTCGGTCGGCATCGGCACGACCCTCCAGGAGTCGCTCGACCAGGTCTTCGCCGGCAACGCGGGGGCCACCACCGGTGAGACCGGTGCGCCCGCGCAGGCCACCTCCACCGGCTCGGCCGCGACCTCCTCGTCCTCGACCGCCACGTCCTCGCCGATCGCCCAGGCCGCCCTGCAGAAGGCGGTCGCCGATGCGCAGCAGGCGTTCAGCGACGCGGACAAGGCCCTGAAGGCCGGCGACCTGGGGACCTACCAGAAGCGGCAGCAGGACGCCCAGGCGGCGGTGGAGCGGGCGCGCCAGGCGATGATGGGCGGCTAGTCCGCCGGCCCAGGATGCCCGCCCGGCGCCGGGCGGGCACTCACCCGACCACGTCCTCCGGGCGGACGACGCGGTCGGGGACGATGCCGGCCTCGGCGAGCGGTCCCGCCAGGGCGTCGGCGTCCCCGGCCAGCACCAGGCTCATGGTGCCGGGGTCGACCACCTCACCGTACGCGGCGGTCGCCGAGGCCGGGGTGACGGCGCGCATCCGTTCCAGGTGGTCGTTGACGTAGCCGAGCGACAGGCCGTTGAGCACATTCGAGGCGGTCTGGTCGACGACCCCGCGGGCGGTGGCGAGGCGCAACGGCAGCAGGCCCGACGCGTACGCGACGGCATCCGTCACCTCGTCCGCGGTCAGCGGTGCGGTCTGCAGCGACATCAGGTCGCGGGCCTGCACCACCGCTGCCGGTGCCACCTCGGTGCGGAAGCTCGACGTCACCGAGTACGTACCGCCGGCGCGGAACGGCAGCAGACCCATCGAGATGCCGTACGTGTAGCCCCGCTCCTCCCGCAGCACCCGGTTCAGCCGGCTCCAGAACGCCCCGCCGACGGCGTGGGTGGCCACCCTCAGGTCGGCCCAGCGTGGGTCCTTGCGGTCCGGGGCCGGACCGCCGAACGCGACATCGGTCTGCACCGCGCCGGGGCGGTCGGCGAGGACCACCGAGCGGGCCGCCGCGCCCGGCGCCGGGTGCGCCGCGGGCGGCAGGCCGATGCCGGTCCACCCGCCGAAGGCCGCCTCGACCAGCGCGACGGGATCGGTGCCGGTGAAGTCTCCACCGAGCACCAGCGTGGCCCGGGCCGGGTCGACATGCCGGGCGTGGAAGGTACGGACGTCGTCCGGGCTGATCCGGGTCAGGGTCTGCCGGGTACCGCCCGCGGGCCGCTGGGCGCGGCTGTGCTCGTCGAACACCACCGCCCGCAACAGCAGCGAGGTGAAGGACGCGGGCCGGGAGAGCACCTGGTCGAGCTCGGCGAGCCGCAGCGCAATGTGTCGCTCGATGTCCGCCGACGCCAGGGCCGGGCGGGTCACCGCCTCGGCGAAGAGGGCCAGCGCGCCGTCGAGATGGGTGATCGGCACGTCGAGGAAGAGCCTGATCCCGGCCTGGGCGACGGACAGGGACAGCACGGCCCCCTGGCGCGCCAGCTCCTCGGCGAAGGCCGTGCCCGGATGCGGGCCGGTGCCTTCGTCCAGGCAGCGGGCACCGATCGTGGCGACGCCCTCCAGCCGACGCGGCTCGGTGGCGAGCGGAAGGTCGATCACCAGTGCCCCGGACACGACGTGCTGTCCGGGCAGCTGGTGCACCACGACACGCATCCCGTTGTCGAGCACCCGCTCGGCGGGCAGCGGGGCGCGCCAGACCGGCGGTGCGGCGGGGGCCGGGCGCGGGCGCGGCGGGCGGCGGAGGAAGTCGTAGCTCATGCCGGCTCCCGGCGCAGGAGGGAGTGGTAGGCGAGTGTGGCCCGGTGCTCCGGGGCGAGGTGCTCGGCGGCAGCGGTGGCCACCTCCTCGTCGGACAGTTCCAGCACCTGCTGCAGTCGTCGGTTCACCAGCGTCGGGTCGTCGCACAGCGTCGCGTACCCGGAGAGCAGGTCGGCCCGGTCGGTCGCCGAGGCGAGGTTCTGCAGCGTCAGGAGCTCATGTTGGGCCCGGGCCCGGGCGAGTTCCTCGGGGGTGGGGCCCTCGGCCAGGTAGTCGGCCACCACGGCGCAGACCGCTTCCTCGAGCTGTTCGGCGGTGGCGTCGCGGGCGCGGGCGACGACGAAACCGAGCGAGGTGCCGTCGATCAGGCCGACGGTCCCGCCTCCGGCGGATTCGGCCAGGTCGCTGTCGTGGACCAGGGCCCGGTACAGCCGCGACGTCTGGCCGTCTCCCAGCACGCCCATCGCCAGCCTGATGGCGTCGTACGTCCGGGTGTCGAGCGCCGGGAGCCGCCAGCACAGGTGGACGGCGTCCGCCGGCACGGGTTGTTCGAGGTCGCGCCGGGGCAGCCCGGTGATCGGCGGCAGCGGCTCGGCGACGCACCGTTCGCCGAGCACCCGGGGGGCGATCGGGGAGAAGTAGTGATCGGCCCGCTGCCAGGCCTCGTCGGGGGAGATGTCCCCGACGATCGACAGCACGGCGTTGCCGGGCATGTAGTGCGCCTGGAAGAAGATCCGGACATCGTCCAGGGTGGCGGCGTCGAGGTCCTCCATCGAGCCGATGGTGGGGTGGGAGTAGGGGTGCAGGGCCGGGAAGGACAGCTCGAGCAGGTGCCGGAACGAGTCCCCGTACGGCACGTTGTCGTAGCGCTGGCGCTTCTCCTCCTTGACCACGTCGCGCTGGTTGTCCAGGTTCGCGCGGTCCAGTGCGGACAGCAGGGTGCCCATCCGGTCGGCCTCCAGCCACAGTGCGAGGTCGAGGACGCCCGCCGGGCCGCTCTCGTAGTAGTTCGTCCGGTCGAAGGAGGTGGTGGCGTTGGCGGTGGCGCCGACCGCCTCCAGGATCGCGATGTGCTGGGCCGGCGGGACGTGGCCCGAGCCCTGGAACATCAGGTGCTCGAACAGGTGCGCGAAGCCTGTCCGGTGGGGCAACTCGTGGCGGGACCCGACGTTGTACCAGAGATTGACCGCGATGGTCGGGGTCGCGTGGTCCGGACTGACCACGACCCGCAGCCCGTTGTCAAGTCGTCGCTCGTGGACGGGATAGTCGAGGTGGACGGACGGGCGGACCATGCCAGCCATCACACCACACCGCCGACCTTGCGTCCCGGTCACCGGCGGGGAGTCGTGGTGCCGGATGAAAAATGAACCGGGTGCGGATCCCGAAAGGGATCCGCACCCGGATTGGTGGCGGGGGCAGGATTTGAACCTGCGACCTCTGGGTTATGAGCCCAGCGAGCTACCGAACTGCTCCACCCCGCGTCGGCAACGAGACAGAACTCTAGCTCGTGATCCCCGCCGGGGCAAATCGGCATCCTTCCGCCTCCCGGGCGAGGGGCGGCGCCGTCATCCCGCCGGACCCGGCGCCTTCCCCCCGGCCAGGTCCGGCGCATTACCGTGGCTCCATGATCGAAGGCTTCTCCGTCGGCCACCACGACGCCCGGGGGGACGGCTGGCTCACCGGGACGACCGTCGTGCTGGCCCGCGACGGCGCGGTGGCCGGGGTCGATGTCCGGGGCGGTGGCCCCGGGACACGGGAGACCGACCTGCTGGGACCCACCACGATGGTGCACGGCATCCACGCCGTCGTCCTGACCGGGGGCAGTGCCTTCGGCCTGGCCGCGGCCGACGGGGTGATGCGCGGCCTGGCGCAGCGGGGGATCGGTTTCCCGGTGTCCACGCCCGACGCCGACCCGCCGTCCACGGTGGTGCCGATCGTCCCCGCCGCGGTGATCTTCGACCTCGGCCGGGGCGGGGTGACCGACCACCGGCCCGACGTCGGGTTCGGGATGCGGGCGCTGGACGCCGCGTTCCGGGCCGACACCGGCCCGGCCGGGACACCCCCGGTGGGGTCGGTGGGGGCCGGGACCGGGGCGATCTGCGGTGGCCTGCGGGGCGGCTTCGGCTACGCGGAGCGTACGGCCGGCCCCTACCGGGTGGGCGTCGCGCTCGTGCTCAATGCCTCGGGCCCGGCGGTCGATGTCCGCACCGGAAGGCCCTGGGCCGACACCCGCGGCGAACTGCCGGCCCCCACCGCCGACCAGCGGGCGGCGATCGCCGAGGCACTCAGCCGCCGCCCGGTGCTGCCGCTCAACACGACGATCGCCACGGTGCTCACCGACGCGCCGTTGGACCGGGCGATGGCCACGAAGACGGCCCAGGTGGCCCACGACGGCCTGGCCCGGGCGATCCGGCCGGTGCACCGGATGATGGACGGCGACACCATCTTCTGCCTGGCCTCCGGGCGGGCGGAGGCCAGGCCCGACCCGCACGGATCGTTCGACGAGCTGCTGACCGCGGCGGCCGATCTCGTCGAACAGGCCTGTCTGGTGGCACTGCTCGCCGCGACCGGAGCCGGGTCCTGGCCGGCCTACACCGATCTCGTGCCGGCGGCCCGCCGCGCCGGACGGTGACACCCGGTCCGACCGGACGATGCTCCCCGGTCCGACCGGATGGTGCCAGTCGCTCCGACCCGGTCGGTCCGCCCCGACAGTGACACCCGGTCCGGCCGTGTCCCACCGGTGTCGGTGACGCGTGGGAGGATGTCTGCGGAACATCGGAGGTCCGCGACCGGAGGGATGGGTAGGCATGCGTCGTCGACTGGGGATCGTGGTGGCTGTGGTCACCGGACTGGCCCTGGTGCTGGCCGGGTGTTCGGGGCCGAGCCGCCCGGCCGGCGGTCACCTGCCGGTGAACACCCTGGTGATCGGCGCCACCGCCGAACCGCCCACCCTGGACCCGACGATGAACAACGCCGCGGCCATCCCGCAGGTGCTGCTCTACAACGTCTACGAGACCTTGGTGAAGGTCGACGGCACCGGTCAGCTGCAGGGGCTGCTGGCCAAGGAATGGACGGTCAGCCCGGACCGGCGGACCTACACCTTCCACCTCGAGCCCGGGGCGAGCTTCGCGTCCGGCCGCCCGCTCACCGCCGCCGACGTGAAGTGGAGCATCGAGCGGATCAACAGTGCCGCGACGAGCTCGGTGCTGAAGAGCCAGATGTCGGTGGTCGACAGCGTCAGCGCGCCCGACGACCACACCGCGGTCGTCACCCTGAAGCGGCCGTCGAACAGCTGGCTGTGGAACATGAGCTCCACCGCCGGCATCATCTTCGACGCACGGTCCGGGGCCGACTTCGCCACCACGCCGGCAGGGTCGGGGCCGTACACCCTGACGTCGTGGGCCAAGGGATCCGAGATCGACCTGGTCCGCAACGACAAGTACTGGGGCACCCGCGCCCGCCCGGACGCGGTCACCTTCCGCTACTTCACCGACGCCAACGCGATGAACGCCGCGATGCTGTCCGGTGACCTCAACGTGATCTCCAACGTGCAGGCGCCGCAGGCCCTGGACCGCTTCTCCGACACCTCCCGCTACACGGTGATGCAGGGCACCACCAACGGCGAGGTGGTGCTCGGCCTGAACAATCGCACCACGGCGCTGAAGGACAAGCGGGTGCGGCAGGCCATCACGTACGCCATCGACCGCAAGGCCCTGCTCGACTCGGTGTGGAACGGCAAGGGGACCCTGATCGGGTCGATGGTGCCGCCGACCGACCCGTGGTACCAGGACCTGTCCGGGGCCTACCCGTACGACCCGGCGAGGGCCAAGGAACTGCTGAAGGAGGCGGGCTACGACAAGGGCCTCACCCTGCGGCTGCGGCTGCCCACGCTGGCGTACGCCAAGGGGGCCGGCCAGTTCGTGCAGAGCCAGCTGGCGGCGGTCGGGATCACCGTGGTGATCGACGAGCTGGAGTTCCCGGCCCGGTGGATCGACGTGGTGATGCGCCAGAGCGACTACGACATGACGATCGTGGCCCACGTCGAGCCGCGGGACATGGTGAACTTCGCCGACCCGGAGTACTACTGGCACTACGACTCCGAGCAGTTCCGCACGCTGATGGCCGCCGCCGACGCCGGCACCGCCCAGGAGTACGTCGACGACCAGCGCGCCGCGGCGAAGCTGCTGTCCGACGACGCGGCCGCCGACTGGCTGTTCCTGCTGCCCAATCTGGTCGTGACCACCCCGAACGTCACCGGCCTCAACGCCAACGCCACATCGTTGAGCTTCGACGTGACCAGGGCCTCGGTAGGGAGCTGATCGGTGCCGTCCGGCGGAGCACGCTCCCTCCCACGGCGGATGGTGCGCCGGCTGGTCATCTTCCTGGTCAGCGTGCTGGTCGCCTCGTTCCTGGTGTTCTGGGTGGCCTCGGCCCTGCCCGGCAATGTCGCCCAGGTCGTCCTGGGGGTCCAGGCCACCCCGGAGGCGGTGGCCCGGCTCGAGCAGGAGTTCGGCCTCGACCGGCCGTGGCCACTGCGGTACCTGAGCTGGCTCGGCGGGGTGCTGCACGGTGACCTGGGCCGGTCCTACCTCACCGGCGAACCGGTGCTCGGACAGGTGCTGCCGCGGCTGGGCGTGACCGCCTGGCTGGTCGGGCTGGCGATGCTGCTGGCGATCCTGATCGCCGTGCCGACCGGGATGTGGGCCGCGGTCCGCCGCCGCCACGCCGACGGCTTCGCGGTGTCGACCCTCTCCCAGATCGGGCTCTCGGTGCCCGGCTTCTGGCTCGGCATCCTCGCCACGCTGGTCTTCGCCGTACGCCTCGGCTGGCTGCCGGCGAACGGGTACGTCCCCCCGTCGGCGGGCCTCGGCCCCTGGGCGGCCCACCTGGTCCTGCCGGTCGCGGCCCTGGCCGTGGTCCAGGCCTCGGTGCTCGCCCGGTACGTACGCTCCGCGACCATCGAGGTGCTCAAGGAGGACTACTACCGCACCGCCCGCGCCGGCGGGTGGCGTACGGTCCCGGCGTTGCTGCGGCACGGGCTGCGGAACATGTCACTGTCGGTGGTGACCGTGATCGGGCTCCAGTTGGCGACCCTGCTCGCCGGGGCGATCATCATCGAGTCGGTGTTCGCCCTGCCCGGGCTCGGCCGGCTGCTGCTCGACGCGGTCGCCCAGCGTGACCTGATGGTGGTGCAGGGCATCGTGGCGCTGCTGGTGGTCGCGGTGCTGGCGATCAACACCCTGGTCGACCTGTCGTACGCGCTGCTGGACCCGCGGCTACGGGCCGAGGGGAGGGCCCGCCGGTGAAGCGCGCCTCCTTGGTGGTGGGCGCCGCGCTCGTCACGCTGACCCTGCTCACCGCCGTCGTCTCCCTCGTCGTCACCCCGTACGACCCGGTGGCCGTGGTCCCGGCCGCCCGGCTGCTGCCGCCCGGCCGGGCGCACTGGCTGGGCACCGACGGCTACGGCATCGACATCGCCTCGCGGATCATGGTCGGCGCCCGGATCGCCGTGGCGGTCGGCGTGGTCGCGGTCGCCATTGCGGCCGTGATCGGCGTCCCGCTCGGCATCCTGGCCGGCGCCGTCCGTGCCGAGGCGGCGGACCGGCGGACCGGCTGGGTCTCCGACCTGGTGATGCGGGCCAACGACATCCTCTATGCGTTCCCCGCCATGCTGCTGGCGATCCTGCTGGCCGCGGTGTTCGGCGGTTCGACGGGCACCGCGATGGTGGCGATCGGCGTGGCGAACATCCCGCCGTTCGTCCGGGTCGCCCGGGCGGCGACCCTCCAGGTGATGGTGTCGGACTTCGTGATGGCGGCCCGGGGCGCGGGGACCGCGCCGGTCGGCATCGCCGCCCGGCACGTGCTGCCCAACATCGCGCCGGTGGTGGCGGTGCAGGCGTCGATGGCCTTCGGGATGTCGATCCTGTCGGAGGCGGCGCTGAGCTACCTCGGGCTCTCCACCCCGCTGCCGACCCCGACCTGGGGGCGGATGCTCAACGAGGCGCAGGCCTACCTCTACACCGCTCCGATGCTGGCCGTCTGGCCCGGGCTCGCGATCGGCCTGGCCGTGCTGGGCTTCAACCTGTTCGGCGACGGCCTGCGCGACCTGCTGGACCCGCGGCTGCGGGAGGCGGTGCGATGACCGAGCCGTTGGTGAGGGTCGACGACCTGCGGATCGGGTTCGGCCGGCGCCGTCCCGACGTGGTGCGCGGGCTGTCGTTCAGCATCGCCCACGGCCAGCGGGTGGGACTGATCGGGGAGTCCGGTTCGGGCAAGTCGGTCACCGGCCTGGCGCTGCTCGGCCTGCTGCCGCAGACCGCCCGGGTGAGCGGCAGCATTCGCCTGGCCGTGCCGACGGCCGGTGCGCCGGACCGCGTCGTCGAGGTCACCACCGCCTCGGACCGTCGACTGTCCGGGCTGCGCGGCGACACCTACAGCGTGGTCTTCCAGGAGCCGATGACGGCGCTGGACCCGACGATGCGGGTCGGCCGCCAGCTCGGCGAGCTCGTCGTCCTGCACGGCCACCGGGGTGGTGACACCCGAGCCCGGGTGCTGGAGATGCTGCGCGCCGTCGCGCTGCCCGACGTGGAGCGCATCGCCGACAGCTATCCGCACCAGCTGTCCGGCGGACAGCGCCAGCGGGTGCTGATCGCGATGGCCCTGGTCAACGACCCGGTACTGACGATCTGTGATGAGCCGACCACCGCCCTCGACGTCACCGCGCAGGCCGCGGTGCTGGGTGTGCTCGACCGGCACTTCGCCGAGCACGGCGCCGCGACGCTGTTCATCACCCACGACCTGGCCGTGCTGGCGCAGGTCGTCGACCAGGTGATGGTGATGGTCGAGGGCCACGTCGTGGAAGCCGGACCACTGCTCGAGGTGCTGGCCGATCCCTGGCACCCCTACACCCGGGGGCTGGTGGCCACCGGCCGGCTCGACCGGGTGGCGCCCGGCGCCCGGCTTCCGACGGTGGCCGACCACTTCGACCGTACGGCTCCGATCACCGGTCTCGCGGCCGTACCGGATGACTGGGCGCACCGGGCCAGTGTCGTGGGCCGACCGGGAGGGATGACATGACCGACCCCGAGGAGCCGATCTACCGGGTGAGCGACGTCGTACGTCACTACGGGAACGCCCGCCGCGCCGCCGTCGACCACGTGAGCCTGGACGTACGAGCGGGCGAGCGGCTCGGCATCGTGGGGGAGTCCGGGTCGGGCAAGTCGACCCTGATCCGGATGATGGCCGCTCTCGAGAGGCCCACCAGCGGCAGCATCACCTTCCGCGGCACCGAGCTCGCCGGGTGCCCCGAGCGACGGTTGGGCTTTCTGCGGGCCTCGGTCCAGATGGTCTTCCAGGACCCGCGGACCTCGCTCGACCCGCGGATGACTGTCGGGGCCAGCATCACCGAGCCGTTGCGCTCCCGGCGGGTCCGGACCCGCCGGTCGGTGCCCGCGGATCGGCGCTCCCGGCTGATCGAGGTGATGCGGCAGGTCGGTCTCGACCCCGCTGACGCCGGTCGGTTCCCGCACGAGTTCAGCGGCGGCCAGCGCCAACGGATCGCCCTGGCCCGGGCGCTCGCGCCCCGCCCCGAGGTGCTGATCGCCGACGAACCGGTGTCCGCGCTGGACGTCTCGGTGCGGGCCCAGGTGCTCAACCTGATCGCGGAACTGGTCGCCTCCGAGGGCCTCACCCTGGTGTTCGTCAGCCACGATCTTGCGGTCGTCCGGCACCTCTGCCAGCGGGTGGCAGTGATGCAGGAGGGCCATCTGGTCGAGGTCGGCCCGGCCGAACAGCTCTGGGCCGCCCCCCGCCATCCCTACACCCGCGAGCTGCTGGCGGCTGTCCCGCGCCTCCCCGACCAGGACTGAGCCGGACCAGGATCGAGCCGGACCAGGATCGATCCGGACCAGGATCGGACCGGACCAGGATCGAGCCGGACAGGTGACGTCTCCCCTTGCCGGAAAAGGTATGCTTTTCTGATATGACATGGGGGTCGTGTTCGGGGGGTCGCCCTCCTAGACTCCTTGTCCGTGAAGGCACTTCTTCTGGAGAACATCCATCAGTCAGCGGTCCAGGCCCTCGAGGCCTTCGGCATGGACGTCGAGCACGTCAAGGGAGCACTGGACGAGGAGGAACTCATCGCCGCCCTGGACGGCGTCGACCTGCTCGGCATCCGGTCCAAGACCCAGGTGACCCGGCGCGTGCTCGAGGCCCGACCCGACCTGATGGCGGTCGGCGCCTTCTGCATCGGCACCAACCAGATCGATCTGCAGGCCGCCACCGATACGGCTACTGCCGTGTTCAACGCCCCGTACTCGAACACCCGCTCGGTGGTCGAGCTGGCGCTGGCCGAGATCATCGGCATGGCCCGCCACCTCACCGACCGCAGCAGCGAGCTGCACCGCGGCGAGTGGAACAAGTCGGCCAAGGGCTCGCACGAGATCCGCGGGCGCAAGCTCGGCATCGTCGGCTACGGCAACATCGGCTCGCAGCTGTCGGTGATCGCCGAGGCGATGGGGATGCAGGTGTACTTCTACGACATCGCCGACCGGCTGGCCCTCGGCAACGCGCACAAGTGCTCGTCGCTGCAGCAGCTGCTCGAGACTGCGGAGGTGATCAGCCTCCACGTCGACGGCCGGGAGGAGAACACCAACCTGTTCGGTGCCGAGGAGTTCGCGATGATGCGCGAGCGGGCCCTCTTCCTGAACCTGTGCCGCGGCTTCGTGGTCGATCTCGATGCGCTGCGCGACAACCTGTTGTCGGGCCACATCGCCGGCGCCGCGGTCGACGTCTACCCCGAGGAGCCGAAGAAGAACGGCGAGCCCTTCATCTCGGTGCTGCAGGGCATCCCGAACGTCATCCTCACCCCGCACATCGGCGGGTCCACCCAGGAGGCGCAGGAGGACATCGGTCACTTCGTCTCGGGCAAGCTGATCGACTACGTACGCTCCGGCTCGACCAACATGTCGGTCAACATGCCCGAACTACACGTGGACAGCCACGTGGGCCATGCCCGGCTGCTGCACCTGCACCACAACGTTCCCGGCGTGCTGGCCAAGGTCAACGGTGTGCTCGGCACCCACGAGGTCAACATCGAGCGCCAGCAGCTGTCCACCCGCGGTGACCTGGGCTACGTGGTGACCGACACCCTGGCCCCGCTGGACCGGGACCTGATCGACGCCCTGCTGGAGATGCCGGAGACGATCCGCCTGGCCACGATCGGCTGAGGCACCGCAGCGGCTCGGCCGGTGTGCCCTCAGCCGAGCCGGGACAGGACGGCCTCGTGGAGCAGCCCGTTGGAGGCGACGGCGCTGCGGCCCACGGGGCCGTCGTGTCCGTCGAGGTTGGTGAACCGGCCGCCGGCCTCGGCGACGATGAGGCTGCAGGCCGCCATGTCGTGCAGCTCGAGGTCGGGCTCGGCGGCGATGTCGACCGCCCCCTCCGCGACGAGCATGTAGGACCAGAAGTCGCCGAACCCGCGGACCCGCCAGATGTCGCGGGTCAGCCGGACGAAGTCGTCGCCGAGGCCGAGGTCGAACCAGCCGGACAGCGAGGAGAAGGACAGCGAGGCGTCGTGCAGCTCCGCGACGGCGGAGACGTGGCAGGCCTCGGTGTGACGGCCCAGCACCCGGGTCCAGGCGCCCTCTCCGCAGGAGGCCCACCACCGCCGGCCGAGGGCCGGGGCACTGACCACAGCGGTGATCACCTCGGGGCCCTCCATCAGCGCGATCAGCGTGGCCCACACCGGCACGCCGCGGACGTAGTTCTTGGTGCCGTCGATCGGGTCGATGATCCAGCGCCGGCTCGACCGCCCGGTGTCCGCGCGCTCCTCACCGTGCACCGCGTCGTCGGGCCGTAGCCCCGACAGCAGATCGCGCAGGGCGTCCTCCACGGCGAGATCCGCGTCGCTCACCGGAGTCAGGTCGGGCTTGGTGGAGACCTTCAGGTCGAGGGCCAGGAAGCGCGCCAGTGAGATCGTGTCCGCGGCGTCGGCCAGCAGCAGTGCCACCCCCAGGTCGTCATTGACGGGGAAAGCCGGGGAGGACGTCTCACTCATGGGCCCAGCGTATCGAGCGCCCGTCCCACCGAGGGAGGGCGTCCGCCGGGCCGAGGACGGCGGGTGTCCCGCCGGGGACGGTGTGCGTCCTGCCGGGGACAGTGTGCGTCCTACCGGGGACAGTGTGCGTCCTACCGGGGAACGGGGCCGTCCCGCGGGCGGCCGGGTCAGCCGCGCTCGTGCCGGTGGGCCAGCATCCGCCGGTAGGAGGCCACCCGGACCTCCGACACGGCGCCGCGCTCCACCGCCGCGTCCAGACCGCAGTCGCGGGCCCCGGTCTCGTGGGTGCAGCCCCGCGGGCAGTCCACGGTGTGCTCGGCCAGGTCCGGGAAGGCCTCGATGATCGCCTCGGGCCGGACATGGGACAGCCCGAAGGAGCGGACCCCGGGGGTGTCGATCACCCAGCCCGAACCGTCGGGCAGTTCCAGCGCCACGGCCGAGGTGGAGGTGTGCCGGCCCCGGCCGGTGACGGCGTTCACGTGGCCGGTCTGCCGGTCCGCCTCGGGGATCAGCCGGTTGACCAGGGTGGACTTGCCGACCCCGGAGTGGCCGATCAGGACACTGGTGTGCTCGGCCAATTCGGCTTGCAACGGCGCCAGCGAGGCATCCGGGTCGACCACCACGACCCGGACCCCCAGCGGCTCGTACGCCGCTCGGAGCTCGTCGGGGGAGGCCAGGTCGGCCTTGGTCAGGCAGAGCAGCGGGGAGATGCCCGCGTCGTACCCGGCGACCAGGATGCGGTCGATCATCCCGGTGCGCGGCGGCGGATCGGCCAGCGCGGTGACGATCACCAGCTGGTCGGCGTTCGCGACGATGGGGCGTTCGTACGGGTCGTCGTCGTCGGCCGTCCGGCGCAGCATGCTGGTCCGGTCCACCACCTCGACGATCCGGGCCAGGGTGCCCTCGTCGCCGGAGACATCGCCGTCCAGGTGGACCCGGTCACCGACGATCACGCCCTTGCGCCCCAGCACCCGCGCCTTGGTGGCGAGGATCCGGACCTCGGGGGAGGCCACCCCGACCGGCCCGGACGGTACACCGGCCCGGGCGGAGCGCCCCCGGTCGGCGCCGTCCTCCAGGATGCAGGCGTAGCGGCCCCGGTCGATGCCGATCACCCGGCCGATCGGTTTCACCGAGTAGTCGGGCCGGTCCTTGGTCCGCGGCCGGCTGCGCCGACCGGGCCGGTCGAAGCCGGCGTGCTCATCGGCCCGGATCCCGTAGCGGGGTGTCACCGACCGGTCCCCGTCGCCAGCGACCACCAGGCCGCCGGGAAGCTCGGCATCGTCTTCGAGGTGCAACCGATGTCGTCGATCATCACACCCGACACGACCAGACCGAGCAGGGCCCCGGCCTGGGCCAGGCGGTGGTCGGCGTACGCCCCCCAGGGGCCGCCGTGCAGCACTGCCGGCCGCAGCACCAGGCCGTCCTCGGTCTGCTCCACATCGGCGCCCAGGGCGCGCAGGTTCGCCTCCAGGGCGGCGAGCCGGTCGGTCTCGTGACCGCGGATGTGACCGACGCCGCGGATCCGGCTGGGCCCGTTGGTGAGGACGCCGAGCGCGGCCACCACCGGGGTGAGCTCGCTGGCATCGGCCAGGTCGACGTCGAACCCGGCCAGGTCCCAGTGCCCCGGCCCGGTCACCGACAGCGTCCCGGTCCGGGTCCCCGGCGTCGGGTCCAGGGTGACCTGTGCGCCGAGCTGCTCGAGCAGCGGGAGCAACAGGGCGCCGGGCTGATTGGTCTCCAGCGGCCAGTACGGGATGCGGATCGTCCCGTCGGTGATCATCGCCGCGGCCAGGAACGGCGCGGCTGTCGACAGGTCCGGCTCGATCGCGATGTCGCGGGCCCGGACGGGCCCGGGGCGGACGATCCAGCGGGTCGGCTCGGGCTGCTCCACCGTCACCCCGTGGTCGGCCAAGGTGTCGATGGTCATCCGGATGTGCGGCAGCGAGGGGAGCGCCGGGCCGACGTGGCGCAGGTCCAGGCCGTCGCGGAACCGTGCGGCGCTCAGCAGCAGGCCGGAGACGAACTGGCTGGAGGCACTGGAGTCGATGATGGCCGGGCCACCGGGCAGGTCGGGGCGGCCGGTGACCGTCAGCGGGATCGCGACCGCATCGTCGGGGATCCGCGCACCGAGGTCGATCAGCGCGTCCAGCAGCGGCCGGATCGGCCGGGCGGACATCGCCGGGTCGCCGTGGACGAACGTCCGTCCCTCGGCCATCGCCACCAGCGGGAGGACGAACCGGGCGACCGTGCCGGCGAGCCCGCAGTCGATATCCCCGGTGCTGATGAACCGGGCCGGCGGCACCACGCGCCAGACCGCCGAGGTGAGTGGGCGTGAGTCCCGCGCACCGGGGTCACCGAAGGCCTCGTCCTGGCTCGGGTGGCCGAGGAAGCTGGTGTGGATCCGGACTCCGAGGACGCGCAGGGCGTCGCGCATCAGCTGGGTGTCACGCGCATCCAGGCCACCGGTGATCGTCGAGGGCCCGTCGGAGAGCGCGGCGATGACCAGCGCCCGGGCGGTCGCGGACTTCGACCCGGGAATGACGATCTCGCGGTTCAGCGGGTGGCGCAGCTTCGGAGCCGCCCAGAATCCGTCGGTGGTCAGGGCATGGGCATCCATCGACTCAGGCAGCAAGATCGGACGTCAGCTCGGTCGCGACCTGACCGGCGCCACGGCGGGCGGCCCGGGCGGTCCGGCGGGCGGCCGTGCGTGCGCGGCGTCCCTCGACGGCGGCCCGGCGGCCGGCCTTCCGGGAGCGGTAGCCGATGCCAGGGCGGCCCTCGGTGTCCTGGGCGGCCAGCAGCACGCTGCCGGTGAGCGCCACCTTCGTCAGCACGTCCGGATCGGACAGTGCCGTACGGCGCAGCGCGCCGGTGGCGAGCAGGTCCTGCACGTTGCAGGCGGCCAGCAGCAGGGCACTGCCGCGCCGGCCGATCCCGGTGGACAGACCGAGACCGCCGAGGATCTCGGCGACGCCACGGATCCGGGACCAGGCGGCCACGCCCTCGGGCAGCCGTGCCGCGATCGGGTCGGGTGCGACCCGACGCACCAGCGGGCTGACCCGGTCGCGCAGCATCTCGCCCTGGACGACGGTGGAACTGGGGTCGGCGACGGCCTTGACGCCCTGGGAGATGAAGATGCTCGCCAGCATCGTCCGGGCCACTGCGCGCGAAAGAGCCATAGGGCCATTCTTACCGCCCCACGGGCTGGAGGCCAACAGCGGCCCGCCGTTAACGTGGGCACATGTGCGGCAGGTACGCGTCCGGTGCCCGGGTGGACGAACTGGTGACGGAGTTCGAGATCGCCGAGGTGGTCAGCGGCGTGCCCGGGCCGTCCTGGAACGTCGCCCCGACCGACGTCGTCCGGGCGGTGGTCGAGCGCCACGACGTACGATCCCTGGTCCCGATGCGCTGGGGACTGGTCCCGTCGTGGGCCAAGGATCCCACCGGCGGCGCCCGGCTGATCAACGCGCGGGGGGAGTCCGCGGCGCAGAAGCCGTCCTTCCGGTCCGCCTATCTGCGCCGGCGCTGCCTGCTGCCGGCCGACGGCTACTACGAGTGGCAGAAGGTTGGGGACGGCAAACAGCCGTGGTTCATCCACCGCGCCGACGGCCGGCCGCTGGCGATGGCCGGGCTGTGGGAGGTGTGGTTCGACGACCGCCTGGCGAAGGACGACCCTGCCCGGATGCTCGTCACCTGCGCCGTGCTCACCACGGCGGCCACCGACGACCTCGGCCGGATCCACGACCGGATGCCGATCACCGTACGGCCCGCGGCGTGGGCGGCCTGGCTGGACCGCGACCTGCAGGATCGTGACGAGGTCGCCGGGCTGCTGACCGGCGACCCGGGCGAGGGCATCACCAGCCACCCGGTCTCACCCGCGGTCGGCAAGGTCTCGAACAACACTCCGGACCTCGTCCGGCCGATCGAACCGCCCGCGGGCTCCTGAACCCGCCGACCCCTGGACCCGCGGTCTCCTGGACCCGCGGTCTCCTGGACCCGCCGACTCCTGAACCCCCGTTCGTGAACACGCCGTCCCCGAACACCCCCGGGTCCCGCACCGCCCGGACACGCCACGGGGAATACCGGCGGCGCCGGGACCGTTGTGCACGACGTGGACACCGCTCTCCTCGACCG
The DNA here is from genome assembly GCF_034933565.1 of Raineyella sp. NCBI lineage: Bacteria > Bacillati > Actinomycetota > Actinomycetes > Propionibacteriales > Propionibacteriaceae > Raineyella > Raineyella sp. The sequence goes on along the minus strand of NZ_JAYFNG010000024.1, from coordinate 4,206 downwards.
CCCGACGCCACCCTCCGGGTGGACCGCCGGCGCCCGGATGCGGCTAGGCTCGGAACCGATGACCGAGTCCCAGACCGACGACACCGCCGACCCGTACGGTGCGGACCCGACCGGGGACGCCCCGGTGGAGCCCGAGGACAGGTCTGCGCTCGTGGTCACGGCCGACGGGGACGACATCGTCGATCCGGCGACCGAGACCCCGCAGGAGCGGGCGGCCCGGTTCGAGCGCGAGGCCATGCCCTACCTGGACCAGCTGTACGGGGCCGCGCTGAGGATGACCCGCAACGCCGCCGACGCCGAGGACGTCGTCCAGGACGCGTACGCGAAGGCGTTCGCCTCGTTCCACCAGTTCCGGCCGGGCACCAACATCAAGGCCTGGCTCTACCGGATCCTGACCAACAGCTACATCAACACCTATCGGCGCCAGCAGCGCCGCCCACAGATCAGCGGCGGCGAGGACGTCGAGGACTGGCAGATCGCCCGTGCCGCCGACCATGACTCGACCGGGCTGAAGTCCGCCGAGACCGAGGCGCTGGAGCAGATCCCCGACGGCGATGTCAGCGACGCGCTGGCGCAGTTGAGCCCGGAGCGTCGGATGGCGGTCTACCTCGCCGATGTCGAGGGGTTCTCCTACAAGGAGATCGCCGAGATCATGGGCACCCCGATCGGCACCGTGATGAGCCGGATCAACCGCGGCCGCAAGCAACTGCGCGACCTGCTGGCGGACTACGCCCATGAGCGGGGTCTGGGACGTTCCCGGGAGGAGGAGTCATGACCGAGATGGACTGCCGGGGCAGTCGGGAACTGATCTGTGCCTACCTCGACGAGGAACTGGACGATGATCTCGCCGCTGCGGTGTACCGGCACCTGCGGGGCTGCCCGGACTGTGACGACCTCTACCGGGTCCAGCGCACCGTCAAGGACCTGCTGCACCGCAGCTGCGCCGACTCCCCGGCCGCGCCGGCCGGTCTGCGGGACCGGGTGTGGGCCGCGGTGCTGGCCCAGTGCGGTGGGGCGAGGGATGCCGCGGTGACGATCAACGCGACCCGGACGACCATCTCCACCACGATGCGGGACGCCGCCGGTGTGCTGGTCCGGCGCACCACGGTGACCGGGACACTGGTCCGCACCACGTACCGCACCCCGCCGCGGACCCCGGGCGAGGCGGGACAGCCCGACGACCCGGCTCCGGAGCAGCAACCGCCCCGGCCGTGACCGCTGACGGCCCCGGTCCGATGCCCACGGCGAACCGCCACGGCCATCTCACCCGCCACGCCAGCGCGTCCTGACCGCAGGCCGCTGCGTTCCCGGATGGCCGCGCCACCGCGTCCCGGACGGCGAGGACGAACCGTCACAGACGACGCCAGCCCCCGGATCGTGCAGGACGATCAGCGGGGGCTGGCGCGGTCTTCGGCCTGAGAATCAGGCGTTGGGGCGCTTGCCGTGGTTCGCACCCTTCTTGCGACGCGCGCGGCGCTTGCGGCCGGTCTTACCCATAGGGGCCTCCCGTGTGTTGTGTGATGGCATTGGTCGATACAGATCAACACGGCATTTTCGCACGGCCCACCCCCTTGTGGGCAAATCCGTCCCGGGCCCGGGCCGGTGACCCGTACGCGTAGGCTGTCCCCCATGCCGCAGATGTCCACGCTCCTGGCGACGCACACCGACCTCGGTCCCCGGGCCACGGAGTGGCTGCGATCACTGGTGAACGAGTGGCACCTGCTCGCGGATCTCTCGTTCTCCGACCTGATCCTGTGGGTCCCGGATCGTGACCCGAACCAGATGTGGGCGGTGGCCCAGATCCGGCCGACCACCGGCCCGACGGCCCTGCTGGACGACGTCGTGGGCGATGCGGTCCGCTATGACCCGGAGTCGCTGGCCCTGCAGGCGTACTGGTCGCGGGAGAGCTGCGAGACCAGCGACAACAAGCTGGCCACCGGTATCCCGGTCGACATGCACGCCATCCCGCTGGTCCACGAGGGCCGGGTGATCGCCGTCGTCGAGCAGCACACCAATCAGATGGGCGTCCGGGCCAACGGTGCCCTCGAGGACGCCTACATCGCCATCGCCGAGGTCCTGCGGGACATGATGTTGCGCGGAGAGTTTCCGCTGCCCGGTACCCGCTCGCACCCGACCCGGTCGCCACGGGTGGGGGACGGGCTGATGTGGATCGGGCCGGCGGGCGAGTACCGCTACGCCACCCCCAACGCTGTCTCCGCCTACCGGCGGGCCGGTCACCTGGGTGACATCGTCACCGCCACGCCGATCAGCTTCCGCGAGGAACTGGGTGGCCAGGAGGAACTGCAGCGGCTGCTCACCGCCCACGAGGCGACCGAGCGCGAGGTGACGGTCGAGAACGTCGCGCTGCGCTTCCGGTTCACCCCGCTGCACGACGCCCGGGGCGCCTCGGCCGGGGCCTGCGTCCTGCTCCGCGACATCACCCAGATCCATCGCCTCGACCAGCAGTTGATCACCAAGGACGCGACGATCCGGGAGATCCACCACCGGGTGAAGAACAATCTGCAGACCGTCTCCGCGCTGCTGCGGATGCAGGCCCGGCGGGTCAGCTCCCAGGAGGCCAAGGACGCGCTCGCCGAGGCGATGTCGCGGGTCTCGTCGATCGCCGCGGTGCACGAGGTGCTGGCCCACTCGTTCGACGAGGACGTCGCGTTCGACGACGTCGCCGATCGGATCCTGGCGATGGTGGGCGACGTGGCGAGCACCACCGGGGCTCCGGCGGTGGTGCGCCGCGAGGGCAGCTTCGGCAAGGTCTCCCCGGTCATCGCGACCAACCTGTCGCTGGTGGTGACCGAGCTGTGTCAGAACGCGGTGGAGCACGGGCTGGGCGGCCAGAGCGGCGAGGTGCGGGTGGTCCCCGCTCGGGTCGACGGCCAGCTCATCGTTCGCGTCCTGGACGCGGGGCAGGGGCTGCCGGAGGGCTTCGACCCGGCCCGGACCACCAGCCTGGGCCTGGGGATCGTGGAGACCCTCGTCGCGGACATGCACGGCACGTTCACCCTGGCCAACCGTCGTGAGGGCGGCGTCGAGGCGACCGTACGGGTGCCGGCACCCGAGTCCGAGCACAACGACTGACCGGCGCCGGAGCGGCACCGGTCAGGTGATACCGCGCTCAGGCGGTACGGACGCGGGATCGCGCCTTACGACGTTTGAAGGCCCGGCGCTCGTCCTCGCTCATCCCGCCCCAGACCCCGTGGTCCTGGCCGGCCTCGAGGGCCCAGGCGAGACACTCCTCGCGGACCGTGCAGCGCTGACAGACCTTCTTCGCTTCCTCGATCTGGAGGAGTGCGGGCCCGGTATTGCCGATGGGGAAGAACAGCTCAGGATCTTCGTCCAAGCAGGCAGCCTCGTGGCGCCAATCCATACCGATTTCCTACTCCCTGATCAAATGAACCGGATACCGCCCTAAGCTTCGCAATGAAACCCGGGGGACACAAGACCCTACGTCTCGGACGTGGGTACGGATCCGGCCCCCGGAGGTCCCGGGGAAAAGGCCGTGGGCCAGTCTAGGAGGTCTCTGTGTGTTCAACCACACCTTGTGACCACAATCACGATCCGTGTCGCCGTTCGGCCGGGTGCAGAGCCTAGGCTGGGCGGGTGACTTCACCCCTCTCCTCCCTGGCTGTGCGGTGGCGTGGCGCCCCCGGCACGCTGTGCGCCGCCGCCGTTCTGCTCGTGCTCCAGACCGTCGGTTTCGCCGGCTTCGGCCTGTTCGAGTTCGGTCAGTTGCAGGCCGGGCGGGTGATGACCGGCGTCATCACTGCCGTGTTGTTGGTGGCCTGGGGCCTGGTGCTGCTGCTGGGAGCGTACGCGCTGCTCGCCGGACGGGTCTTCGCGCGCGGCCCGGTGCTGGCGGCCGAGCTGATCCAGATCCCGACGGCGTGGAGCTTCCGCGGCGGCCAGACCACCTGGGTGGCACTCGCCCTGGGCATCTCGTCCTTGCTGGTGATCGTGCTCGTCCTGCTGCCCGCCTCGACCCGCCACCTGGTCGGTCCGCGTCCCGCACAACCCTGAGCCGGGGGCTTGCCCACCGGCCCCTGAAGGCAGTCCCGCCCGGCTCCCGAGCGCAGTCCGGCGCGACGGGCACCCGGAGCGTGGTCCGGCACGAAGGACAACGCGACACGAAGGACATCGACACCCAAGGCCAACGCGAGGGGGTCCGTTCCCACGGGGAACGGACCCCCTCGC